>NZ_PSVG01000024.1:0-47155 GCF_002930885.1 Rathayibacter sp. AY1F2
TCGTCCAGTGCTGCACCCGGTCGCCGAGCCTCTCGGAGCAGATCGCCCGCGTCGACCGGCTCGCCGTCCGCGACTGGCCCGTCGGCTTCCTCTGGGGATCCGCGACCGCCGCCGCCCAGATCGAGGGCGCCGGCCACGAGGGCGGCAAGGAGGACAGCATCTGGGACGCGTTCTCCCGCGTCCCCGGAGCGGTCGCGAAGGGCGACACCCCCGAGGTCGCGGTGGACCACTACCACCGGATGCCCGCGGACGTGCGGCTGATGAAGGAGCTGGGGCTCGGCTCTTACCGCTTCTCGGTCAGCTGGGCGCGCGTGAAGCCGGGCGACCGCGCGGTGAACCCCGAGGGCCTCGACTTCTACTCCCGCCTGGTCGACGAGCTGCTCGGCGCCGGCGTGCTGCCGTGGCTCACCCTCTACCACTGGGACCTCCCGCAGGCCGTCGAGGAGACCGGCGGCTGGGCGAACCGCGACACCGCCGAGCGCTTCCGGGACTACGCCGAGGCCGTCTACGAGAGCCTCGGCGACCGGGTGCAGCACTGGACGACGTTCAACGAGCCGTTCTGCTCGACCCTGCTCTCCTACGGCGCGGGCGTGCACGCCCCCGGCGTGATCTCGCAGCAGAAGGCCCTCGCCGCCGTGCACCACACGCACCTCGCCCACGGGCTGGCCGTCTCGACGCTCCGGCAGCTCGGAGCGCAGAACCTGGGCATCACGCTCAACCTCTCGAACGCCGTCCCCGACGACCCCGAGGACGAGGCCGACCTCGACGCCGCACGCCGCTTCGACGCGCTCCAGAACCGGATCTTCCTCGACCCGCTGCTGCGCGGCGAGTACCCCGAGGACCTGCTCGAGGACGTCGAAGGGCTCGGGCTCGACGAGCTGCTCGTCGACGGCGACCTCGATCTCATCTCGCTCCCGCTCGACTTCCTCGGCGTGAACCACTACCACGACGACAACGTCTCGGCGCATCCGCTGCCGGCCGGAGCCGACGACTTCGCCCAGGCGACCGACCGCGAGGTCGGCTCCCCCTGGGTCGGCTCCGAGTTCATCACCTTCCCGTCGCGCGGTCTGCCGCGCACCGCGATGGACTGGGAGGTGAACCCCGACGGGCTGCGCTACCTGCTGACCCGCCTGGGCCTGGAGTACGAGAACCTCCCTCCGCTCTACGTGACCGAGAACGGCGCCGCCTACGACGACGTCGTCGAGGACGGCCGCGTGCACGACGCGGACCGCACGCAGTACGTGCTCGACCACGTCGAGAAGGTCGCCGACGCGATCGACCAGGGCGCCGACGTCCGCGGCTACTTCGTCTGGTCCCTCCTCGACAACTACGAGTGGGCCTGGGGCTACGAGAAGCGCTTCGGCATCGTGCGCGTCGACTACGACACGCAGGAGCGGATCGTGAAGGACTCGGGCCTGGTCTACTCCCGACTGCTCGGCGGCAGCGCCGCGGCGATCCTGGACTGACCCGTGAGCGAGCCGACGGGCGTCCGCGGCGGGGGCCGCTCCCCCACCCTCGAGATGGTCGCGGCGCGGGCCGGAGTCTCGCGCGCGACGGTCTCGCGGGTGGTCAACGGAGCCCCGCAGGTGGCGGCCGAGATCGTGGCCGCCGTCGAGAAGGCGATCGGCGAGCTCGACTACGTGCCCAATCACGCGGCGCGGATGCTCGCCTCGCGGCGCACGCAGTCGATCGCGCTGATCGTGCCGGAGTCGACCGCGCGCGTCTTCGCGGACCCGTTCTTCGCCTCGATCGTGCAGGGCGCCGCGATGCGCCTGGCCGACACGGACTACACGCTCTCGATGCTGATCGCGTCCGAGACGGACGGCGAGAAGACGCGGCGGTACCTGCTCGGCGGCAACGTCGACGGCGCGCTCGTGGTCTCGCACCACTCGGGCGACCACTCCTACGCGGCGCTCTCGGGCACGCTGCCGATCGTCTTCGGCGGCCGACCGCTCTCGCCCGACGAGCGCGGCTCCTACTTCGTCGACGTGGACAACACGGAAGGGGCGGCCGTCGCCACCGCGCACCTGATCGAGCGCGGCCGGCGCCGGATCGCCACCATCGCGGGCCCCGCCGACATGCCGCCGGGCGTCGACCGCCTGATCGGCTGGCGCGGCGCACTCACCGACGCCGGCCTCGCCGACGACCTCGTCGAGTGGGGAGACTTCTCGCCGGCGAGCGGCACCGAGGCGATGCGCCGCCTCCTCGCCCGCGACCCCGACCTGGACGGCGTCTTCGCCGCGAACGACCAGATGGCGGTCGGCGCCTACGCCGCCCTCCGCGAGGCCGGCCGCCGGATCCCCGAGGACGTGTCCGTCGTGGGCTTCGACGACGATCTCTTCGCGCGGAACGCCGTCCCCGCGCTGACCACCGTTCGCCAGCTCCCCGACGAGCTCGGCGCCCGCATGGTGGAGCTGCTGACCGCCCGCATCGAGGGGCTCCCCGTGGAGCACCGCACGCTGATGCCGACGTCGCTGGTCGTCCGCGCCAGCAGCTGACGCCGGCCCGCGACTGTCCAGGAGTCGTCGCAGTCGACGCCGAGTGCGACCACTCCTGCGTAGTCGGAGGGCTCCGCGTGCTCGATCGGATGCGGACCGGCGGGCGGATCCGGACGGTGGGGCGGACGCGGGCGGCGGGGCGGGGATGGACGAGCGGGTCGATCCGTCGACGGGGTGCGTCACGGTCGCCAGCCGTGGGCCACGAGAGCGGCACGGAGCTCGGCGATCGTGCGCGCCCTGCCCCGGGTCAGACCCTCCGCGCGGACGACCACGACGATCCAGCCCGCGAGGTGCAGGGCCAGGAGCCGTTCACGATCGCGTGAGAACTGCGCGTCGTCCGTCCGGTGCTGGCCGCCGTCGTACTCCGCCACCACCTTCCACCGTTCGAAGACCAGATCGCCGACCGCGAGCAGTCGGCCGCCGATCCTGATCTCGGCGTTCACGTCGGGCGCGGGCAGTCCCGCCTCCTCGACGAGAGCGCGGAGCCAGGTCTCCCTCCGCGAGGCGGCTCCGGTCGATGCCAGCCGCAGAGCCTCAGCCAGGCCGCGTCGGCCCCGGCCCCGATGGGAGGCCAGGCGGTCCTGCAGCTCGTGAAGCCGGACATGGGGACGCGGATCGTCCCGGCGCGGGTAGCGCGGCTCGAACAGGAGGTGGTCCGTCGCCGCGAGGAGATCGCGGGCGGACAGCAGTGGCGCGAGCGCGATCCACGTCGACACCGCTCCCGTCACCGGCAGGCCGTGCCGCTCGACCCTGTCCGTCTCCGTGAGGGTGTGGCCGATCACACCCCGGGTCCTGGGGGGCCGGTGCGGCGTCGTCGCCGCCACGTGGATCGGATCGTCCTCGCCGGGTCGCGCCGGGAGCGGCACTCCCCAGGCTTCGGCCGCGGTCAGGTGGGAGAAGAGCTGCCAGGGCCGCAGCCGCGGCAGGTAGGCGGCGGCTCGTTCCAGGTGCGTCACGGGCGCCACCCGGGTGCGCACTCCGTGGAAGGGGCTGGCCAGGGCGGGAGTGCGCAGTCGGGCGTCCGTCACCCCTGCGCGGAGTGCCGCTCGCCGGGTGAAGGCTCCGAGGTCGGTGCTGGACATGCCGCGATTCTGGCGGTCCGTGATCCTCGTCCGACTCCCGCGATCCGCATTCTGTGGACGAACCCCTGATCCCGCACCTGGGGAGGCGCGCCTCCCACCACGACTGTCCAGGAGTTGTCGCAGTCGGCGTCGAGTGCGACAACTCCTGGACAGTCGGAGCGATCGATGTCGAGTGCGACACCTTCTGGACAGTGGGAGCCGGCTGGTGCGCAGGAGTCGCGGGGGTGGCGAGCGAGGACGGCGACGTCTGAGGAGTCGAGAGGGCCCGCGTCAGAGGAAGAGCGGCGCCGGGTCGAGGGCGGCGAAGCGGCGGCGCATGACGGCGACCGCGTCGGCGTGCTCGTCGACAAGGACGAAGCGGCGGCCGAGAGCGTGCGCGACGGCGCCGGTCGTGCCGGAGCCGGCGAAGAAGTCGAGGACGGCGTCGCCCTCGCGGCTGGACGCCTGCACGATGCGGCGGAGGATCCCCTCCGGCTTCTGCGTCGGGTACCCGGTCTTCTCGCGGCCTGTCGGCGAGACGATCGTGTGCCACCACACGTCGGTCGGCCGCTTGCCGCGCTCGGCCTTCTCGGGGGTCACCAGGCCCGGGGCCATGTACGGCTCGCGGTCTACAGCGGCGGAGTCGAAATGGTAGCCGCGCGGGTCCTTCACGTAGACGAGGATCGTGTCGTGCTTGGTCGGCCAGCGGCGCCTGGCCTTCGCTCCGTAGTCGTAGGCCCAGATGATCTCGTTGAGGAAGCACTCGCGGCCGAAGAGCGCGTCGAGCAGCACCTTCGCGTAGTGCGCCTCGCGGTAGTCGAGGTGGAGGTAGAGGGTGCCGTCGTCGGCGAGCAGCCGCCACGCCTCGGCCAGACGCGGCTCGAGGAACGACCAGTAGTCGTCGAAGCGGTCGTCGTAGCGGAGCAGGTCGCCGCGGATCCGCTCGTAGCTGCGCCCCTTGAAGCCGGCGATCGTGCCGGTGGTGGAGCGCACCGATGTGGTCGAGGTGCGCACCTGCGCCCGGCCCGTGTTGAACGGCGGGTCGAGGTAGACGACGGTGAAGGCCCCGTCGGCCAGTTGCGGCAGGACCTCGAGGTTGTCGGCGTGGAACACCGCGCTCCGCGACTCCGGGACGCCGTCCGCGATCTGGATCGTCCTGGGCACCCGGCAATTGTGCCAGTGCGCGCGAGCCCGGCGACACGCTCCGCGCCTCGCGCCCGCGCTCGACGGGTGCCGGGGAGGCTCCGGCGTAGAGTGGCGCGATGATCTCCGAGGTGCGCCACGACGAGGACTCGTCCCGCTACACGCTCTGGCTCGACGGCGAGACCGTCGGAGTCGCGGACTACGCCGTCCGCGGCCGCGACGTGGTCTTCCTCCACACCGAGATCGCGCCCGAGCACCGCCACGAGGGCCTCGGCGAGACCCTCGTCGAGGCGGCCCTCGACGACGCGCACGAGCGCTTCGGCGGGCGCATCGTCCCGGCCTGCCCGTTCGTCGCCGAGTTCATCGCCGAGCACCCGGACTACCAGGAGCTCCTCGCGAGCTGAGGGGCGCCCGCCGGACCGGCCCGCCGCGTTCCGCTCCGGGTCCACGCGCCGGCGACCGCCGCCCCGGACCCGCCGGTCAGGGGACGCGCCGCAGCCACTCCGGAGTCGAGTACTTCGTCCGCACCAGCTCCTCCGCCGCCGCGTACTCCTCCTCGGTCAGCGTCCCCGCCTCGCCGCCGTGCAGCTGCACGAAGGTCGCCTTCATCCGCTCGATGATCTCGGCTCGGCTGAGCCCGGTCTGGCTGCGCAGCGGGTCGACGCGCTTCACGGCGGAGGCGATGCCCTTGTCCGAGAGCTTCTCGCGGCCGATCCGCAGCACCTGCACCATCTTCTCGGCGTCGATGTCGTAGCTCATGGTCACGTGATGGAGGACGGCGCCGGAGCCCAGGCGCTTCTGCGCGGCGCCGCCGATCTTGCCCGAGGGCGAGGTGATGTCGTTGAGCGGCTGGTAGACCGCGTCGATCCCGAGCGACTGCAGCGCGCTGACGGCCCACTCGTCGAGGAAGGCGTAGGAGTCGGCGAAGGTCAGCCCCTGGACGAGGTCGCCGGGGACGTAGAGCGAGTACGTGACGACGCTGCCCGCCTCCATGAACATCGCGCCGCCGCCCGAGATGCGGCGGACCACGTCGACGCCGTACTTCGCCGCGTTGTCGAGGTCGACCTCGTTGCGGAGCGACTGGAAGCTGCCGATGACGACGGCGGGCTGGTCCCACTCCCAGATCCGCAGCGTCGGCTCCCGGCGGCCCTCGCCGACCGCGGCGGTCAGCACCTCGTCGAGCGCCAGGTGGGTCGCGGGAGGGACGGCCCGGTCGTGCACGATGCGCCAGTCGTAGTCGCGCCAGCTGGTCGCCTTCTGCAGCGAGCGGCGGATCGCGACCGCGACGGCCTCGGGCGTGAAGCCGAGCAGGACCGCGTCGGCCGGGAGCGCCTGCCGGATGGCGGCGGCGATGGACTTCGCGTCCGTCTCGGCCGGGAGGCCCACGACCGCGCGATCGATGTCGTCGAGGGCCGTGTCGGGCTCGAGGAAGAAGTCGCCCGCCAGGCGGAACCCGGCGAACCTCCCGTCGACCACGTCGAGGTCGACGACCACGAGCTTTCCGCCGGGGACCTTGTACTCGCCATGCATGACGCCAGCCTAGGCGCGAGCCGGGGCGGGGAAGCGCTCGCCCAGCCACTCCACGAGATCGGCCGTGACCTCGGCCCGGTTGAGCTCCTGGAACAGCTCGTGCCGCGCCTCCGGGTACACCCGCACCGAGACGTCCGTGTACCCGGCCCGCCGCCGGTAGGCCTGGGCGAGCGCGCGCACCGACCGCTCGCCGCCGAGGGTGTCGTCGGCGCCCACGACCAGCAGCAGGGGCAGCGGATGCTCGGGCCCGCGCTTCGGGCGGCCGACCAGCCGCAGGGTCTCGACCAGCCCGATCCGCTTCGCGAGCGGCGTGGTGAAGGTGAGGGGGTCGTCGTGGAAACGCTGCCAGACCTCCGGGTCGCGGGAGAGCCACTCGAGGCCGAGACCGCCGGCGACGCGGTGCCGCTTCGCCAGGTCGCCCGCGTTCATGTGCCCCGGGAGGCGGTAGGCCGTGCCGCTCAGCACGAGCGCGGCGTAGGCGCCGGAGTGGTGGTCGACGATCCGCTGCGCCATGAGCGACCCCCAGGAGTGGCCGAGCAGCACGATCGGCACTCCTGGGCTCTCCTCCGCGAGCAGCTCCGTCAGCCGGAGGATCGCCGCCTCGGTCGCGCGCAGGCCGCCCGGCCCCAGCAGTCCGAGCCGGGAGGAGTCGCCGCCGTGCTGCTCGAGGCCGGTCCGGCCGTGCCCGCGGTGGTCGTCCGCCGCGACCGCGTACCCGGCGGCGACCAGCGCCTCCGCCAGCTCGACGTAGCGCCCCGAGTGCTCGCCGACCCCGTGGGCCAGCTGCACGATCGCGCGGGGCGAGGGGTGCGGCCACAAGCGGTAGTGGATGACGACGCCGGAGGCGTCCTGGAAGGTCCTGTCGACAGCGGCGCCGGTCATGGTGACCAGTGTGGCGCTCCGGCCGCTGGGCGCGAGGGACCCGCGGAGAACTGAGAAGATACTCACGATCCATCGGCGGGCACCCTGCTCGTCACGGTGCCTCGCTACCTTTTCCCTTGACGAGCGACCCCCGCGACCGTCCCCCGACCCCCCCTTCACGAGCGAGGCCAGCCCCTTCATGACCGTATCGCCCCTGATCTGGACCCTGACGATCGTCTTCATCGTCCTGCTCCTGCTCTTCGACTTCTTCTTCCACGTCCGGAAGGCCCACGAGCCCACGCTGAAGGAGTCGTCGATCTGGTCGGCGCTCTACGTCGGCATCGCCGTGCTCTTCGGGCTCGGCGTCCTCGTCTTCGGCGGAGCGACGCCCGGATCGGAGTACTTCGCGGGGTACATCACCGAGAAGGCCCTCTCGGTCGACAACCTGTTCGTCTTCCTCATCATCATGGCGAGCTTCAAGGTGCCCCGCGCCGACCAGCAGAAGGTGCTCCTCTTCGGCATCGTCTTCGCGCTGATCGCCCGCACCGGCTTCATCTTCCTCGGCGCCGCACTGATCAACTCGTTCGCCTGGGTCTTCTACATCTTCGGCCTGATCCTGCTGCTGACCGCGTTCAACCTGGTCAAGCCGGGCGACGACCACTCCAGCGACAACGTGATGGTGCGCCTGGCCAAGCGGATCTTCAAGACGAGCGACCAGTACGACGGCGACAAGTTCTACACGCACATCGACGGCAAGAAGGTCCTCACGCCGATGATCCTCGTCATGGCGGCGATCGGCGGAACCGACATCCTGTTCGCCCTCGACAGCGTGCCGGCGATCTTCGGCCTCACCAGCGACGTGTACCTCGTCTTCACGGCGACCGCGTTCTCGCTGCTGGGCCTGCGCCAGCTGTACTTCCTCATCGACGGCCTGCTCGACCGCCTCGTCTACCTCAGCATCGGCCTCGCCGCGATCCTCGCCTTCATCGGCGTGAAGCTGATCCTGCACGCGCTCCACGAGAACAACCTGCCGTTCATCAACAACGGCGAGCACGTGGAGGTCTTCGAGATCGGCACCGGACTGTCGCTCTCGGTCATCATCGGCGTCCTCGTGATCACGGTGATCGCCTCCCTCGTCAGCCCCAAGGGCCGCCGCATGGCCGCCGAGGCCGCCGAGCGCCGCCGCGTGGCCGAGGCCGCGGGCGCGGACGTCGACGCGACGCACTGAGTCGTCCTGTGCGCCGCGGAGCGGCGCACCGCGGTCGGCTCCCCTAGGCGGTCGGGTCCCGGAAAGCGGGTCCCGACCGCCTAGGACGATCCGCTGACACGCGGATCCCCCGTTCGGCTCGACCGACCGCCGCGAAGCGGCGCACCGCAGTCGGCTCTCCTAGGCGGTCGGTTTCCCGAGAGCGGGTCCCGACCGCCTAGAACGATCCGCTGACACGCGGATCGCTCGTTCGACGGGCCGTCTCGTGCGCCGCAGGGCGGCGCACCGCAGTCGGCTCCCACGGGCGGTCGGGTTCCCGAGAGCGGGTCCCGACCGCCTAGGAGGATCCGCTGACACGCGGATCCCCCGTTCGGCTCGACCGAGCACCGCACGCCGGTGCTCCGCAGTCAGCTCCCCTAGGCGCTTAGGTCCCCGAGAGCGGGTCCCGACCGCCGAGAACGTCCCGCCGGCTCGATCGCGGACTCCGCTCGCGGAGGGTCAGCGGGCGCGGTAGCGGTGCTCCGGGCGGCCGGTGGTGCCGTAGCTGAGGGTCATCTCGACGAGGCCGCGGCCCGCGAGACCCGAGAGGTAGCGCTGGGCGGTGGCACGCGAGATGCCGGCGCGCTCGGCCACCTCGAGGGCCGACAGCTCGGCGCCCGACTCGGCCAGACGCGCCAGGACGAGCTGCTCGGTCGCCGAGCGCGAGGGCTGCGCGGCGGTCGCGTCGCCCGAGTGCAGGATGCGCAGCGCCCGCTCCACCGCCTCCTGATCGGCCGCGCGGTCCTCCCGCAGCACGTTCCGGAACCGCACGTACGCGTCGAGGCGCTCGCCGAGCAGGCGCGCCTCGAACGGCTTGATGAGGTACCCGAGCGCCCCCGCGTGCAGGGCGCGCCGCACCGTCGCCCCGTCGGAGGCGGCGCTCACGATGAACGCGTCGGTGTCGAGCTCGCGGAGCAGCGCGATCCCGCTCTGATCCGGCAGGTGCACGTCGAGCAGCAGCAGATCGGGCGCGTGCTCGGCGACGGCCGCCCGCGCCGCGCGCGCCGTGTGCACCGGAGGAAGGGCCGTCAGCCCCTGCCGCGCCTCGACCAGGTCCGCGTGCAGCTGCGCGACCCGGAAGTCGTCGTCCACCACCAGCACCGTGCGCTCCCGCGCCGTGTCCGCGCTCATGACCCGTCCCCGTCCTGCTCCGGCGGCAGCACCGCTCCGGGGAGGCGCGCGCACAGCACGGCCCCCGACTCCGCTCCGCCGGCGTCCGCCAGCCAGACCTCGCCGCCGCGGCGGGCGGCCACCTCACGGCACAGCGGCAGGCCGAAGCCCCGACCGTGCACGCGTCCGTCGTCCTCGACGGGGTCGCCCGCGCCGGCCCGGTCGAACAGCGAGTCCGGATCGAGCACTCCGTCGCCGGAGTCGGCGACCGTCACGAAGAGCGCGTCGCCGTCGTCGAGCAGCTCGACCTCGACGAAGCGCACGTCGCGCCGCCCCTCGACCGCCGCGCGCACCGCGTTGTCGACCAGGTTCCCGACCACCGTGGCGACGTCCTCCGGCTCGACGACGGTGCCGCGCACCAGCGTCTCCTCACCGAGCGTCAGCAGCACGCCGCGCTCGGCCGCCTCGATCCCCTTCGCGCCGACGAGCGCCTGGAGGTACGGCTCCTGCAGCCGGTCGGCGTGCTGCACCGGGTACTTGAGCGGGCCGCGGGTCAGCACCTCGTCGAGGTAGTCGCGCGCCGACGCGGTCCGCCCCGCATCCAGCAGGCCCGCGACCACGTGCAGGCGGTTGGCGAACTCGTGCCGCTGCACCCGGAGCGCGTTGGTCATCGCGCCGACCGCGTCGAGGCGCCGGCTCAGCGCGGCGAGGTCGGTGCGGTCGCGCAGCACCACCACCACGCCCAGGTCGCGGTCGCCGCGGGTCACCCGGCGGATGTCGACGTAGACGATGCGGGAGCGGACGACGAAGCCCTCCTCGCCTCCGGGGCGGGGCGGCTCGACGGAGTGCAGCGCGGCGCCGATCGCGTCGGCCAGCGGAATGGGCAGGTCGAGCTCCGCGAGCGGCCGCCCGTGCAGCGCCCGGCCGGTCGGGTCGTCGGAGCCGAGGATCGCGGCGGCCCGCGCATTGCAGACGCCGACGCGCCCGTCGCGGTCGAGCGCGAGCACGCCCTCGTCGACCCCGTCGAGCACGGCGGCCTGGTCCTGCACGAGCGAGGTGAGCTCCTCCGGAGCGAGGCCGAGCGTCAGGCGCAGCAGGCGGCGGCGGATGAAGACGGAGGCGACGGCGGCGAGCACCAGCCCGGCGAGCGCCGCGGCGAGGACGCCGAGCAGCGCGGTCGGCAGGTCGGTGAAGACGCTGGAGCGCGCGAAGCCGATGCTGACCTCGCCGACGACCCGCTGCTCCCCCTCGGCGAAGACCGGGACCTTCGCCCGTGCCGACTCGCCGAGCGTGCCGGTGCCCCACGAGACGCTCTCGCGCCCGGCGAGCGCCTCGTCGGGGCTGGTCGAGACCCGCTCGCCGAGGCGGTCCTCGTCGGGGTGGGCGAGGCGGATGCCCTGATCGTCGGTGATCACGACGAAGAGCGCGCCGGTGCGCTGCTCGACGGCGGCGGCGAGGTCCTCGAGCGGTCCGCCGCGCAGCTCCGAGGCGGCGGGCGCGCCGGGCACCGCGGAGGACGCGGCGACCGCGTCGCGCACATCGGGGTCCTCGGCGACGGTGCGGGCGATGGCGAGCGCCGTCCCCTCCGCCTCGCCGCGCAGCTGCTGGACGCTGAGCGCGGTGACGAGCCCGGCGCAGACCAGCACGGCGGCCGACACCGTGGCGAGCTGCAGGACCAGGACGTGGGTCGCGAAGCGCATCGGGGCCTCCTCGCCGTCGTCGTGCGCAGAATGCGCAGAAGCCACACTATGCGCAGATGTCGCCGTAATGAGCGATACCCCGGCGCCGGACGCGGAGCTGCCTAGGGTTTCCACCATCTCCCGGCCGGCTCTCCCGCCGAGCGCGGGCGGAGGCACTGGACGAAGGAGTCAGCTGTGTTGGTAGTACTCGGTTTCACCATGATCCTGGCCTTCATGGCCCTGATCATGACCAAGCGGCTGACGCCGATGGTCGCCCTGATCGTCGTGCCGACGATCTTCGGCCTCTTCGCGGGCGCCGGCCTCGGCATCGGCGACATGGTCCTCGAGGCGATCGGCAGCCTCGCGCCCACGGCCGCGCTGCTGATGTTCGCGATCATGTACTTCGGGATCATGATCGACGTCGGGCTCTTCGACCCGCTGATCCGCTTCATCGTCCGCGCGCTCGGCGACGACCCGGCGAAGGTCGTGCTCGGCACGGCGCTGCTCGCGGGTGCGGTCTCGCTCGACGGCGACGGCTCGACCACCTTCATCGTCACCACCGCCGCGATGCTCCCGATCTACCTGCGCCTGGGGATGAACCCGGTCGTGCTGACCTGCGTCGCGGGCCTGGCCAACGGCACGCTCAACATCGTCCCCTGGGGTGGACCGACGGTGCGCGCCGCCGCGGCCCTCCAGGTCTCGCCGAGCGAGATCTTCGTGCCGATGCTCCCGTCGCTCGCGGTGGGCCTGGCCGTCACTCTCGTCTTCGCCTGGTTCCTCGGGCTCGGCGAGCGCCGCCGCCTCGGCTCGCTCGCGCTGGCCGAGCCGATGCTCGAGCAGGAGCTCGTCGGCGCCGGCCGCGGCTCCTCCTCCCGCTCGGGCGGCGCCCGCACCGGCGGCCTCGCGGCCCTGACCGGGGGCATCCGCACCGTCGCCCGGGAGCGCTTCTCCTTCCTCCGCGGTCCCCAGGCCCTGCGCGGAGCCCAGGTGGCGGTCGCCGCCCGCGTGCAGGCCGACGACGCCGACACCGCGATGGCCGACACGATGCTCGACCCCGAGCGCGAGACGCTGCGCCCGAAGCTGATCTGGGTGAACCTGGTCCTGACCCTCGCGGTGATGACGCTGCTGGTCGCCGACATCCTGCCGCTGCCCTACGTGTTCATGGTCGGCTCCGCGGTCGCCCTGCTGATCAACTTCCCGAAGATGAAGGACCAGGCGGCCGAGATCGTCAAGCACGCGCCGAGCATCGTGGGCGTCGTGTCGATGGTGCTGGCGGCCGGCGTGCTGATCGGCGTCCTCAACGGCACCGGCATGGTCGACGCCATGGCGGAGTGGGTCGTCGCGGTGATCCCGCCGGCGCTCGGCCCGTTCCTCGCCGTGATCACCGGCGTGCTCAGCATCCCGATGACCTTCTTCATGTCGAACGACGCGTTCTACTACGGCATCCTCCCCGTGCTCTCCGAGAGCGCGGCGAACTACGGCATCTCGCCGGTCGAGATGGCGCGCGCCTCCATCACCGGGCAGCCGGTGCACCTCCAGAGCCCGCTGGTCCCGGCGATCCTCCTGCTCGTCTCCCTCGCCGCGGTGAACCTCGGCGACCACCACCGCAAGGTGCTGTGGCGAGCGGTCGTCGTCTCGCTGGTCATGCTCGCCGTCGGCGTACTGGTCGGCTCGATCCCCTTCGGCTGAGGTCGGCGGAGCGGAGCGCCGAGCGATCGGAACGAGGACGGGACCTTCTGCTGCGGCGGGGGTCCCGTCCTCGTTCCGCGGCTCGGTCCCGCAGCCCGCGCTAGCGCAGCAGCGGCGCCAGGTTCTCGGTCCAGACGTCGGAGCCGACCTTGAGGATGAGGGCGCCGACCACGACGAGGAACGCGACCCGGATGAAGCGGCTGCCACGAGCGACGGCCATCCGCGAGCCGAGGTACGCGCCCGCCACGTTGGCGGCGCCCATCAGGAGGCCCAGCAGCCAGATCACGTGCCCGCCCGGCACGAAGTAGAGCAGGGCGCCGAGGTTGGTCGCGACGTTGACGATCTTCGCCTTGGCGCTGGCGAGCAGGAAGTCGTAGCCCAGCGCGGTGATCAGGGCGATGATCAGGAAGGTGCCGGTGCCCGGTCCGATCAGGCCGTCGTAGAAGCCGATCAGGAGTCCCAGCACGGCCGCCGTGACGAGGTGGCGCCGGCCCGCGTGCTTGAGCACCGTGACGCTGCCCAGTGCCGGGCGGGCGATCGTCACGACGGCGACCACGATCAGCGCGACGACGATGATCGGCTTGAACACCGCGGCCGGGAGGAGGCCGGCGAGCGTCGCGCCTCCGTAGCTGCCCGCGAGGGCGACCGCCGCCATCGGCAGCGCGGTTCGCAGATCGGGCTTCGCGCGCCGGTAGTAGGTGATCGCGCTGGTGGTCGTGCCGAAGATCGAGGCCAGCTTGTTCGTGGCGAGCGCCTGCACGGGCGAGATCCCCGGCACGAGGAGCAGGGCCGGGAGCTGGAGGAGGCCGCCGCCGCCCACGACCGCGTCGATCCAGCCGGCCGCGAAGGCGGCGAGGATCATCAGCGCGAGGACGGGGAGTCCGAGATCCTCTGTGAAGGTCAGCATCGGTCGGAAGCGTACGCGAGCACCGCGACCCCCTCGACCTCGGGGGCGGGCCGCCCTAGGGTCGGCGGCATGCGATTCGGACTCTTCATCCCCCAGGGCTGGCGCCACGACCTCGTCGGCGTCCCGGCCGCCGACCAGTGGCGCACCATGAGCGACCTCGCCCGGCACGCCGACGACGGCGCCTGGGAGTCGATCTGGGTCTACGACCACTTCCACACCGTCCCGCAGGTGACGGAGGAGGCGACGCACGAGGCGTGGTCGCTGATGAGCGCGTTCGGCGCCACCACGTCGCGCGTGCGGCTGGGCCAGATGTGCACCTGCATGGGCTACCGGAACCCCGCCTACCTCGCCAAGGTCGCGACGACCGTCGACATCGTCTCGGGCGGGCGGGTCGAGATGGGCATCGGCGGCGGCTGGTACGAGCACGAGTGGCGCGCGTACGGCTACGGCTTCCCGCCGATCGCCGAGCGGCTGGGCCGGCTCGACGAGGGCGTGCAGATCCTGCAGCAGGCCTGGACGACCGGGTCCGCGACCCTCGACGGCCGCTACTACCAGGTGGACGGCGCGCAGAACCGGCCGCTGCCCCTGCAGGAGGGCGGCATCCCGCTGTGGGTCGCCGGCGGCGGCGAGAAGGTCACGCTGCGGATCGCGGCCCAGTACGCGCAGTACACGAACTTCGCCGGGACCCCGGAGGCGTTCGACCACAAGAGCTCGGTCCTCCGCGGGCACTGCGAGCGCCTGGGCACCGACTTCTCGGCGATCACCCGGAGCTCGAACTACAACGTCGTGATCGGCGAGACGGAGGCGGAGGTCGAGGCGGCGCTGCAGCGTCTCGAGGAGCGCGTGGTCCCGTACCTCGGCGCGGAGGGAGCGGCGTCCTTCGTCGCCGAGTACCGCAGCCCCGACGCGCTCGCGGTCGGCACTCCCTCGCAGATCGTCGACCGGCTCGCCGGCATGCAGTCGCGCGGGATGGACTACGGCATCCTCTACTTCCCGGACGCCGCCTACGACCGGTCCGGCATCGAGCTGTTCGAGCGCGAGGTGCTGCCGGCGCTCTCCTGAGCGCGGAGCGGCGGGGCTCCTACGCCTCCCGCCCCCCGCCCGCAAGTCCTTGGGGCGCCCCGGCCCCGCGCCTACGGTCGGAGCATGGACGCACAGGACATCCGCTGGAACGACGAAGCCCGCGACAAGATCCTCGAGGACTCGGACAGGGTCCTCCGCGAGGCGGTGCTCGACCTCGCGACGAGCAAGAAGGGCGAGCCCTGGGAGGACGTGTTCGCGGAGCTGAACGCGCGCCTCAAGGACCGCTTCATCGACTTCGAGCCCGGCCCGGACCTCCGCAAGTACGCCGAGGCCGTCTCCGCCGGGGAGATCGAGACCGGCTCGTGAGCGAGCACGACCGCGACGCCGCGCTCGAGGACGAGATCACCTCGATCCACGCCCTCGGCGAGGGCCGCGTCGGCGAGACGGCCGGCCCGGAGGACGAGGACCACGAGCTCTCGCCCGAGCAGGACGCCCGCATCGAGTCCGAGCTGAAGAGCCGGGGCAGCGAGAGCTGATCCCCCCGGTACGCGGAAGGCCCGCTCCCCCTCGAGGGAGCGGGCCTTCAGCGTGCGTCGCGACTACGCCGAGAGGGGCTCGTAGTCGGTGTAGCCCTCGGCTCCTCCGCCGTAGACCGTCTCCTGGACGACCTCGTTCTCGGGGTGCCCGCCCTGCCAGCGCTCGACCAGGTCGGGGTTGGCGATCGCCGGGCGGCCGACGGCCACGGCGTCGGCGTGGCCCTCGCTGATCAGCTCGGTCGCCTCCTCGCGGCTGGTCGGCGAGCCGAAGCCGCTGTTGGCGATGAAGACGCCGTCGAAGCGCGAGCGGAGGTCCTGGACCAGCTCGCCGGCGGGCTCGGCGTGCAGGACGCTGAGGTAGGCCAGGCCGAGCGGGGCGAGCCCGTCGACGACGGCCTCGTAGGTGGCACACACGTCGTCGGCGTCGGTCTCGACGACGTCCTGGATGTTGTGGGCCGGCGAGAGGCGGATGCCGACGCGGCCCGCTCCGACCTCGTCGACGATCGCGCGGGTGACCTCGAGCGGGAACGCGGCGCGCTCGGCCGGGGTCCCGCCGTACTGGTCGGTGCGCACGTTGGAGACGGGCGAGAGGAACTCGTGCAGCAGGTAGCCGTTGGCGCCGTGCACCTCGACTCCGTCGAAGCCGGCGTCGATCGCGCGGCGGGCGGCGGCGACGAACTCGTCGCGGACGGTCGCCAGCTCCTCGGTGGTCAGCGCGTGCGGCACCGGGAAGGGCTTCTTGCCGGAGGGGGTGTGCACCTCTCCGTCGATGGCGACGGCGCTCGGGGCGACGATGCGGTCGGTGCCGGTGATCTCGGTGTGTGAGACGCGGCCCGCGTTCATCAGCTGCATGACGATGCGCCCGCCCGCGGCGTGCACGGCGTCGGCGACGGCGCGCCAGCCCGCGGCCTGCGCGTCGGTCTCGATGCCGGGCTGCCCGGCGTAGCCCTTGGACTCGGCGCTGGGGAAGACGCCCTCGCTGATCAGCAGGCCCATGCTCGCGCGCTGGGCGTAGTACTCGGCGACGATCGCGCCGGGCACGCCCTGCTCGTCGGAGCGCAGTCGCGTCATCGGTGCCAGGACGATGCGGTTGGGGAGGTCGAGGTCGCCGGCGGTGAGGGGGGAGAACGGATCCACGGGATCGCCTTTCTACGGAGCTGTCTCAGGGGGCTGCCCTGAGGGGGGGAGGCACGTGCACCTGCGGCGCACTCCGGGCGGCAACCGCGAGCGGAGCACGGTCATTCCTCCTCCCGGCGTTCTCCCATCCCCCGCGCCCCGGGCACGCGGTCGACGGCCTGCCGCCTCCCGACTCCTGCTCGGACACCCGGGCTGTCTACACTCGGGAGGCGACGACGAAGGAGTGTGCGCGATGCCGGCGAGACCCCACCACCCCGTGAGCTCCCGGCGGCTGCCGGCGCTCGCGGCCCTCCTGATCGCCGCGGTCCTCGCGCTGGTCCCCGCGACCGCGGCGCTGGCCGAATCGCCCGTCTCCTTCTCCTCCTCCACCGTCCTCGACTCGGTCGGAGTGCTGAGCTCCGGAGAGACCACCGAGATCGAGCAGGCCTCGCGGGCCCTCTACGACCAGCACCGCGTGCAGCTGTTCGTCGCCTTCGTCGACTCCTTCACCGATCCGTCCGACCGCGTAGCGTGGGCGGACGAGACCGCGACCCGCAACGGACTGGGCACCGACGACGTCCTCCTGGCCGTCGCGGTCGACGCCCGTCAGTACCAGGTGTCGGTCGCGCAGGGCTTCGCCCTCGACGACGCGCAGGTCTCCTCGCTCCAGTCCGACGACATCGAGCCGAGGCTCGCCGACGGCGACTGGGCCGGAGCCGCGGTGGCCGCCGCCGACGGGATCGGGCAGCGCCTCGACGCGCCCAGCGCCGGCGAGTCCCTCGGCTCGGGGCTGCTGATCGCGCTCGGCGTGCTCGCGGCCCTCGTCGTGGTCGGCCTCGTGGTGCTGCTGCTCGTCCGCCGCGCGCGGAAGCGCCGCGCCCAGGAGGCGGTGGAGGCCTCGATCGACGAGCTCGCCACCCGTGCCGGATCGGCCCTCGTCCACGCCGACGACGCCGTCCGCACCAGCGAGCAGGAGGTCGGCTTCGCGGAGGCGCAGTTCGGCGCCGACGCGACCGGCGCGTTCCGCGAGGCGCTCGTCACCGCGAAGCGCCTGCTCGGCGAGGCCTTCACCCTGCAGCAGCGCCTCGACGACGCCGAGCCGGAGACCGATCAGGAGCGCCGCGACGGCTACCAGCGCATCCTCCAGCTCTGCGCCGACGCCGAGCAGACGCTCGACGAGCGCGCGAGTGCGTTCGAGGAGCTGCGCGACCTCGAGAAGAACGCGCCGCAGGTCGCCGCCGCGCTCTCGGCTCGCGCCGCCGAGGTCGGCGACCGCCTCCCGTCGGCCCGCGCCCGCCTCGCCGAGCTCGCCTCCCGCTACGCGCCGACCGCGATCGACGACGTGGGCGACGACGCCGACCAGGCCGAGGACCGACTCCGCTTCACCCGCGACCAGCTCGCCGGCGCCCAGCAGGCGCTGCAGGCCGGCGACTCCGGCCGCGCCGCCGTGCTGCTGCGCGCCGGGCAGCAGGCCGCCGAGCAGGCCTCCGGGCTCGTCGACGCGGTGGCGACGCGCGGCGACGAGCTGCAGAAGGCGGAGGCGTCGCTCGCCGGCCGCATCGCCGAGATCCGCGCCGACGTGGCGCAGGGGCGAGCGCTCGCCGCCTCCCAGGACGCGGAGTCCGCCGCTCAGGCGCAGAACGTCGCCGCAGCGGTCGCCTCGACCGAGGCCGCCCTCGACGACGTCGAGCGCGCCGCCTCCGTGCGGCCGAACGACCCGCTCGCCCTGCTCGAGGCGCTCACCGCCGCCGACGCCACGATCGACGCCGCCGTCGGCGGGTTCCGCGACGCGCAGGCCCAGCGCGAGCGCGAGCGGGCCGCCCTCGGCGCCGAGCTCACCTCCGCCCGCAGCCGCGTCTCGGCCGCCGAGGACTTCATCGCGGCCCGCCGCGGCGCGGTCGGCTCGGAGGCGCGCACCCGCGTCGCCGAGGCCGCCCGCTCGGCCGAGTACGCCGAGCGCATCGCCGCCACCGACCCCCGCGAGGCTCTCGCCTCCGCCCAGCGCGCTTCGCAGCTCGCCCAGCAGGCGCTCGAGCGGGCGCGGGCCGACGCCGGCGCCTACTCCGCCCCGAACGCCGTCGGCAGCCCCTACGGAGGCGACACGACCGGCGCGTTCCTCGGCGGGATCCTGGTCGAGTCGCTCCTGGGAGGCGGACGCCGCAGCGGCTACCGCTCGGGCGGCTTCGGCGGAGGCGGGTTCAGCGGCGGCTTCGGCGGCGGCGGCTCGTCCCGGCGCTCCGGCGGCGGCGGCTTCGGCGGCGGGCGCAGCAGCGGCGGAGGCGGACGCCGCGGCGGCGGCGGGCGCTTCTGAGCGCCCCCGGGCATCCGCGCAGGACCGACGACCACCACCTCCCCCACGACTCCGGCACCACCTCCGACATCCGGCACCACCCACGACGCAAGGAGAGACACCCATGGCTCAGAGACAGTCGATCTTCGGCCGCATCGCGCAGCTCGCGAAGGCCAACATCAACGCGCTCCTCGACCAGGCCGAGGACCCGCAGAAGATGCTCGACCAGATGGTCCGCGACTACACCGACAGCATCCGCGACGCCGAGGCGGCGATCGCCACCACGATCGGCAACCTGCGCCTGCTCGAGGACGACTACCGCGAGGACGTGCAGAACGCCCAGGAGTGGGGCGGCAAGGCCCTCGCCGCGAGCCGCAAGGCCGACGAGCTGCGCACCGGCGGGAGCGCCGGCGACGCCGACAAGTTCGACGCGCTGGCCAAGGTCGCTCTGCAGCGCCAGATCCAGTCCGAGAAGGAGGCGAAGGACGCCGAGCCGACCATCGCCTCGCAGACCGAGGTCGTCGACAAGCTCAAGTCGGGCCTGAACCAGATGCGCGAGAAGCTGCAGCAGCTCTCGAGCAAGCGCGACGAGCTGATCGCGCGCTCGAAGACCGTCGAGGCGCAGAGCCAGGTCCAGGACGCCGTGAAGAGCATCGACCTGATGGACCCGACGAGCGAGGTGAGCCGCTTCGAGCAGAAGATCCGCCGCGAGGAGGCGCGCGTCCGCGGCGCGGAGGAGCTCGCCTCCTCGAGCCTGGACGCGCAGTTCGAGTCGCTCGAGGACCTCGGCGAGATGACCGAGGTGGAGGCGCGCCTCGCCGCGCTCAAGTCCGGCCGCCCGCAGGACTCGATCGGCTCCTGAGCCCGTGCGCCTCCGGCGGTCCCGCCGGAGGCGCACTCCCCTTCCCGACACGCGCGGAGCGAAGGCTGGCAATCGCCATGGTGCGGTGCCGCCGCCGTCCCCGTAGTGTTCACACCAGGTTGCCCTTGACCCCGGTCGCCCTGATGCCGCGTCCGGCCCCTACCGACGCGGTGAACCATGAGCGGACCGCCCCCGTCGGGATCGCTCACCGAGAGACCGTCGACGCCGACGGTCACCACGAAGAGCGAGGCGCCGATGAGCACCCCCACCACCACGTCCGTCACCGGAGGCGCCCCCCGCGTCGTCCGCACCCGCCCCCGCGCCGACGGCCGCGTCAACCCGACGACCGAGTACTCCGGTCTCCTCAGCACGGTCCGCGACGCGGGGCTCCTCCGCCGCCGCACCGGCTTCTACTACACGATGTTCGGCGCGCTGGTCCTCGCGCTCGGCGGCATCGTCACCGGCTTCGTCCTGCTGGGCGACTCCTGGTTCCAGCTCCTGCTCGCCGCCGCCCTCGGCATCGTGCTGACCCAGTTCGCCTTCCTCGCCCACGAGGCCTCGCACCGCCAGGTGTTCGAGTCCGGCAAGGCCAACGACGTCGCCGGCCGCACCCTCGCGAACCTCTTCGTCGGCATCAGCTACTCCTGGTGGATGACCAAGCACAGCCGCCACCACGCGAACCCGAACGTGCTGGGCAAGGACCCGGACATCGAGCGCGACGTCGTCTCCTTCACCGCCGAGGACGCGGCCCGCTCGCGCGGCCTCTACGCCTGGCTCACCCGCCGCCAGGGCTACGCGTTCTTCCCGCTCCTGCTGCTCGAGGGCCTCAACCTGCACCTGCACGGCTTCCGCACCGTGTTCGGCAAGGGCAAGGTCGACAAGCGCTGGGTCGAGATCACCATGCTCGTCACCCGCGTCGGCCTCTACCTCGCCGTCGTCTTCTGGGCCCTCCCCCTCGGCATGGCGTTCGCCTTCGTCGGCGTGCAGCTGGGCGTCTTCGGCCTCTACATGGGCGCCTCGTTCGCGCCGAACCACAAGGGCATGCCGCTGCTGCCGAAGGAGGCGCGCGTCGACTTCCTCCGCCGCCAGGTCCTCACCTCGCGCAGCATCCGCAGCACCTGGTTCACCGACCTCTACATGGGCGGCCTCAACTACCAGGTGGAGCACCACCTCTTCCCGAACATGCCCCGCCCGGCGCTGCGCCGTGCGCAGGTCATCGCCAAGGAGTACTGCACCACCCACCAGATCCCCTACACCGAGACCTCGTTGATGGAGTCGTACGCGATCGTCGTCCGCTACCTCAACAAGGTCGGCCTGTCGGCCGGCGGCGACCCGTTCGACTGCCCCGCCGCCTCCGCCTACGGACGCTGAGCACTCCCCCTTCGGAGGCCCCTCGCACCTTCCCGGTGCGGGGGGCCTCCGTCGTTCGCGGGAGCGCAAGGGGGTGCCCCCGCGGGCGGCGGAGTCGTAGCTTCTGTACATGAGCAGCTCCGACTACGACATCGAGCCCACCCCCACCGACACGACCGACGGCGCCCGCACGACCGACGGCGCGCGCACGCCCGACCCCGCCACCGAGACCGGCACCTCCGCGGGCCTCGACGAGGTCGGCGGCGCGGCCTCACCCCTGGCCGACGGCGTCGGCGCCGACGGCGAGGAGCAGAACCCCCCGCTGCCCGACTGGGGCCCCACCGACGGCGTCCACGGCACCGACGCCGAGACCGACGCCTCGGGCACCGAGCAGCACTGACACGGCTCCGCGAGGGACCTCCCCGGCCGGTCGGCGAACGTTCCGACCGCGTTCCGAGGAGGTCCCTCCGTGTTCGCCGGAGGGTCGGCCGGCGCTCGGGCGGCGCGCCCTACACTGGCGAAATGCAGCCGACCGAACGCGCCCTCCGCGTGATCTCCTACAACCTCCGGGAGCACCGAGCGCACGCCGAGATCGCCCCCCTCGCCGCCCGCCACGACATCGACGTGCTGTGCCTGCAGGAGTGCGACACCACGAAGCTGCCGCAGGAGGTGGGCTCGCTCCGGCTCGCGTCCGTCACGGCCCGCAACCGCCTGGGCCTGGCCGTCTACTACTCGCAGGACCGCTTCGAGCTCTCCGGAAGCGCCGCGTTCGAGCTCAGCAAGTCCATGCACGACCGCGTGATGTCCCCCGCCCACGAGCGCCTGCTGGCCGTCCGCCTCGATGACCGCGACGGCGGATCGATCGCCGTCTCGTCCTTCCACGCCGCTCCGCTCTCGGCCGGCAACGCCCTGCGCCGCAAGCAGATCGACGAGGCGCTCAACCGGCTGCGCGAGTACGCGCCGGACACCCCCTCCCTGATGGTCGGCGACTACAACTACCCGTGGTTCTTCCGCGGACTCGACCGCCGGATGACCCGGAACGGCTACCTGGTCTCGCGGAGCGACTCCCCCACCTACGCGCGCTACCGCTACTTCAGCGGCCACTTCGACTTCGCGATCAGCGACTCCGTGCGGATCGAGCGGGTCTCCACGCTGCCCCAGGGCGTCTCGGACCACCTCCCGGTGATGGTCGACGCGCACTACGGCGTCCCCGCCGCCTGAGCGCGGGGCCCGCGGGCCCGCGCGGTCGGTAGGCTCAGGGGGTGACGACCCTGATCCTCGCCCGACACGGAGAGACTGTCTGGCACTCCGAGAACCGCTTCGCGGGCTCCTCCGACATCGCGCTGACCCCCCGGGGCCAGGACCAGGCGGCGACTCTGGCCGCCTGGGCCGTCGACGCCGACCTCGAGGCGGTGTACTCCTCCACCCTGGTCCGGGCCGTGCGCACCGCCGTGCCCGCCGCGCGGGCGGCCCACCTCGAGCTGCAGCCCGACCCGGCCCTGGTCGAGGTCGACTTCGGCCGCGGCGAGGGGCTGACCACCGACGAGATGGAGAAGCGCTTCCCGGACGAGTACCACGCGTGGGTCGCGGCGCCGGCCATCCAGCCGATGCCCGGCGGCGAGTCCGGCCTCGACGCCGTCGCCCGCGCGAACACCTCGCTCGCCCGCATCCACCGCGAGCACCCGGACGGCCGCGTGCTCGTCGTCGCGCACGGCACGCTCATCCGCCTCCTGCTGTGCGCCTACCTCGGCATCAACCCGGAGACGTACCGGCACACCTTCCCGGTGGTCGACAACGTCTCGCTGACCACGCTGCGCTGGGACGCGACCGGCGTCGGCCTGCTCGGCTACAACGTCCCGCCCGTCCAGACGCAGCGGCGCTCCAGCTGAGCGCAGCGGCCGCTCCGGAGCGGCGCCCGGCGAGCGCGGGCTCGATCGGCCTGGTGCTCGGGTCGGTCGCGAGCGTGCAGCTGGGCGCCTCCTTCGCCGTGCTGCTCTTCCCCGCCGCGGGGCCGATCGGCACCGTCACGCTCCGGCTGGTGTTCTCGGCCGTCGTTCTGCTCCTGGTCTGCCGTCCGCGGCTGCGCGGCCACAGCCGGAGCGACTGGGCCACCGTCGCCGCCTACGGTCTCGCCCTCGGCGGGATGAACGCCTGCTACTACGAGGCCATCGCCCGGATCCCGCAGGGCGCCGCCGTCACCCTCGAGGTGCTCGGGCCGCTGACGCTCTCGGTGATCGCCGGGAGGAGCGTGCTGAGCCTGGTCTGGGCGGTGCTCGCGCTGGCCGGAGTGGTGACCCTGTCGCAGGGCGGGTTCTCGGCGCTGGACCCGGTCGGCGTCGGCTTCGCGCTGGGGGCCGCTGTGCTCTGGGCCGCGTACATCGTCTTCGCCGGCCGCACCGGCGGGCGGTTCCAGGGGATCGACGGGCTCGCGCTGGCGCTGGCGGCCGGCGCGATCGTGTCGCTGCCGTTCGGCATCGCCTCCGCCGGACCCGCCCTGGTGGTGCCGCCGGTGCTGCTCCTCGGGCTCGCCGTCGCGGTGCTCTCCTCCGCGGTGCCCTATGCGCTGGAGCTGCTGGCGCTGCGGCGCCTGCGCTCCTCCACATTCTCGATCCTGATGTCGCTCTCCCCCGGGGCGGCCGCGCTCTCGGGCTTCCTCGTGCTCGGTCAGCGCCTCAGCGCCGTCGAGGCCGTCGGGATCGCGCTCGTGGTCGCCGCGAGCATCGGAGCGGTGCGGACCGCGCGGACCTCCGCCTGAGCGGCAGTTCTTTTGTTAGGCTAACTATGTGCCATCGACCGAGACCCTGCAGACCGATCTCCCGCTGACCTCCCTCGCGGGCGAGGTGCGGGCAGCGGTCGGCCGGCTCGGACGGCGGCTCCGGCAGGAGAAGGCCCAGCACGAGCTCAGCGATCCGCAGTTCAGCGTGCTCGCACTCCTGCACCGCGAGGGCGCCAAGACCCTCGGCGAGCTGGCCGAGGCGGAGCGGGTCCGCCCGCCCTCGATGACCCGCACGGTCGGCTGCCTGGTCGACGAAGGACTCGCGGAGCGCCTCGCCGACCCCGCCGACGGCCGCGTCACCCGCATCCGCCCCACCGGGGCCGGCACCGCACTGGTGCTCGACGTGCGCCGCAGCCGCGACGCGTGGCTCGTGGCGCGCCTCGAGGAGCTCCCTCCCGAGGACCTGCGCCTGCTCCACGACGCGGCGGCGGTCCTGCGCGCGGTGGCCGACCGATGAGCGCGATGTTCCGCTCCCTCGCCGTGCCGAACTACCGCATCTGGTTCGCGGGCGCGATGGTCTCGAACGTCGGCACCTGGATGCAGCGGACGGCCCAGGACTGGATCGTGATCAACGACCTGACCGACCACGACGCGACGGCGCTCGGCGTGACCATGGCACTGCAGTTCGGACCGCAGCTCGTGATGGTCCCCTTCTCCGGCTTCATCGCCGACCGCTTCGACCGGCGGAAGCTCCTGATGGCCACCCAGGGCGCGATGGGCGCGCTCGGGCTCGGCCTGGGACTCATCGTCGTGACCGGGGTCGTCCAGCTCTGGATGGTCTACCTCTTCGCTCTGCTGCTCGGCTTCGCCGCGGCGATCGACGCGCCCGTGCGCCAGACGTTCGTCTCGGCGCTGGTCGAGGAGCGCGACCTCACCAACGCCGTCTCGCTGAACTCGGCCTCCTTCAACTCGGCGCGGATGATCGGACCGGCCCTCGCGGGCGTGCTCATCGCCGCGGTCGGCTCCGGCTGGGTCTTCCTCCTCAACGCCGCGAGCTTCCTCGCCGTCCTGCTCTCGCTGCGCGCACTCCACCGCGACCAGCTCCGCAGCGCCCCGCGCGCCACGCGCGGCCCGGGTGCGCTGCTGGAGGGGTTCCGCTACGTGTCGAAGCGGCCGGACATCCTCGTGGTGCTCGCGATCGTGTTCCTGATCGGCACCTTCGGCCTGAACTTCCCGATCTTCGCCTCGACGATGGCGACCGTCGAGTTCGACATGGGGGCGAGCGAGTTCGGCCTCCTCTCCTCCGCGATCGCCGTCGGCTCGGTGCTGGGGGCGCTCCTCTCGGCACGCCGCGACCGCCCGAGGCTCCGGCTCATCGTCGGCGCCTCCGCCGCGTTCGGCGTCGCGCTCGCGCTGGCCGGCGTCATGCCGACGGTCTGGGCGTTCGCGATCCTGCTCCCCTTCGTCGGCATCGCGGCGCAGACGCTGATGACCTCGGCCAACGGCTACGTGCAGCTCTCGACCGCCCCCGAGATGCGGGGCCGGGTCATGGCGCTGTACATGGCCATCTTCGTCGGCGGCACCCCGATCGGCGCACCGCTGATCGGCTGGGTCGCGAACGCCTACGGCCCGCGCCAGGCGATGCTGGTCGGCGCCGCCTCCGGAATCGCGGCGGCCGCCATCGGACTCGCCTTCCACCTCCGCCTGCGCCGCGCCGCCCGGCTCGCGGCCCCCGAGCCGGAGGCCCTTCCCGCCACCGGCGGTGTCCCCCTGCTGCGCCCCCGCGCCTAGGCTCCGTCAGCCGGTCCGCGCGCCGGAGCGGATCCGCGGACAGCCGGCTAAACGGGTCGTCGTCGACGCGGGGCGCGTCCGCCGCCCGCCCTCAGGCCTCGCGGGTGATCTCGACGCGGACGAAGAGCTTCGACGAGCGGGGCCCGGCGAACACCCCGCGCAGCGGCGCGATGTCGTTGTAGTCGCGGCCGCGGCCGACGATGACGTGGCGGTCGCCGATGTCGATCAGGTTCGTCGGGTCGTATCCGCGCCACGCTCCTCCGCAGAACCACTCGACCCAGGCGTGCGATTCCCCCACCACGGTCTCGCCGATCTCGGCGTGCGGTTTGGGGTGCAGGTAGCCCGAGACGTAGCGCGCCGGGATGCCCACCGAGCGCAGCGCCCCGAGCACGATGTGCGTGATGTCCTGGCAGACGCCCTCGCGCGCGGTCCACGACTCCGTCGCGGTGGAGTGCACGCCGGTGACGCCCTGCCGGTAGGTCATCGCCCGGCCGATCGTCTCGGCGATCGTGAGCGCGGCCTCGCACGGGCCGGCCGTCTCGTCCGCGAGCGAGCGCGCCATCGCCGCGAGGTCCTCCGGCGGCGCGGTGCGGTGGGTCTGCTTCGACTGCTCCACGTACTCGGTGCGCGTCTCGACCTGCTCGGACAGCTGATCCCACCCGGTCGGGTGGTCGGGGTGCTGCTTCGGCCGGATCTCGACGAGCGAGGTCGCCGTCAGCGAGAGCTCGCGGTGGGCGTCGAGCACGTCGAACGACGACACGCGGGTGCCCCAGTAGTCGGTGTAGGCGTGCACCGAGGTCACCGGCCGGATGTCGAGGTTCGAGAACAGCACCAGCTGCCCGTCCGAGGAGGCGGGGAGCATCCGCGCCTCGTTGTAGGACGCGACCACGTCCCCCGCGTAGGTGAAGCCCGTGGTGTGCCTGATGCGCAGCCTGCTCACAGCGCCTCCCCGATCCAGCTCGGCATGACGTTGGTGGGGAAGTACCGCTGGCGGATCGCCTCGGACGCGGCGGAGGTCGCCTCCTGCACGCTGTCCATGTGCCGCGGCAGGTCCTCGAGGATGTCGGTGATCGGCCGGAACTCCAGCTCGCTGCGGATCCGCCCGAGGACGCGCTGCGCGTCGCCGGAGTGGCCGATGCGGCCGGTGCGCGGCTCGATGTCGCGCATGCACGCCTCCGCCCGCGAGACCGAGAAGAGGATCGAGCGCGGGAACAGCCGGTCCAGGAGGAGGAACTCCGCCGCGTTCCGCGCGCTCGGCACGCCCCGGTAGGTGCGCAGGTACGCCTCGTAGGCGCCGCAGGAGCGGAGGATCGTGGTCCAGGAGGGGCCGCTCGCCTCGGTCAGCGAGCGGGTGGCGAGCAGGCGGGCGGTCATGTCGGCGCGCTCGATCGAGCGGCCGAGGGTGAAGAACTGCCAGGCCTCGTCGCGCGAGGTCGCCGACTCGATGATGCCGACGGCGAGGGCGGAGCGCTCGCGCACCCAGCTGAAGAACTCCGACACCCGCTCGCCCGAGACGCGGCGCGGCATGCGGGTGCGCGTGGTGTTCAGGCACTCCCAGAGCTCGGTCGAGACGATCTCGCGCGCCCGGCGGGCGTTCTCGCGGGCCGCGCCGAGCGAGTAGGCGATCGAGGCGGGGTTCGTGCGGTCGATCGCGAGGATCGCCAGCACGTCGGCACGGGTGATCTCGCGCATGTCGTCGGGCGGGGTCGAGCCCATCACCGACAGGAGCGAGCGGCAGGCCGTGTCCTCGTCGATCCACGGGTCCTCGAGCAGGAGCTGGAGGTGGACGTCGAGGATGCGGGCGGTGCCGTCGGACCGCTCGATGTAGCGGCCGATCCAGAACAGCGACTCGGCGATCCGGGAGAGCATCAGTCGTCCTCCCCCGCCGCGAGCGTCTGCTGCTGCTGCTGGTCCTGGTCGGTGTTCGGCGCGTCCTGCGGCGAGTGGTCGGGCGTGTGGTTGAGCGGGTAGACGATCGGGATGGAGCTGGTGACCGCGGCCTGCTCGGCGACGAGCGCCTGGATGTCGCGCGCCTCGGGCTCGGCGCTGCGCGCCTCCTCGAGGCCGACCACCCAGGTGTCCTTCGATCCGCCGCCCTGCGACGAGTTGACGACGAGCTGCCCCTCGGGGAGCGCGACGCGGGTCAGACCGCCGGGCAGCACCCAGACGTCGGTGCCGTCGTTCACGGCGAAGGGCCGCAGGTCGGCGTGCCGGGGGCGCATCCCGTCGTCGACGAGGGTGGGGATGGTGGAGAGCTGCACGACCGGCTGCGCGATCCAGCCGCGCGGGTCGGCCTGGAGGCGGGAGCGCAGCTCCGCGAGCTCCTTCGCCGAGGCGGCCGGCCCGACGACCAGGCCCTTGCCGCCGGAGCCGTCGACCGGCTTCACGACGAGCTCGTCGAGGCGGTCGAGCACCTCCTCGAGCGCTCCCGGATCCTCGAGCCGCCACGTGTCGACGTTCTTGATCACCGGCTCCTCCGAGAGGTAGTAGCGGATGAGGTCGGGCAGGTAGGTGTAGACGAGCTTGTCGTCGGCGACGCCGTTGCCGACCGCGTTGGCGATCGTGACGTTCCCGAGCCGGGCCGCGAGCATCAGCCCGGGCGAGCCGAGCATCGAGTCGGCGCGGAACTGCAGCGGATCGAGGAACTCGTCGTCCACGCGCCGGTAGATCACGTCGACCCGGGTCGGGCCGGAGGTGGTGCGCATGAACACCTTGCCGCCCGTGCAGAACAGGTCGCGGCCCTCGACCAGCTCGACGCCCATGAGGCGGGCGAGGAGGGTGTGCTCGAAGTAGGCGGAGTTGTAGACGCCCGGGGTGAGCACGACCACGGTCGGGTCGTCAACTCCCTCGGGGGCGGAGGCGCGGAGGGCCTGCAGCAGCTTGTTCGGGTAGTCGCCGACCGGGCGCACCCGCATCGAGACGAACAGCTCGGGCAGCGTCTGCGCCATCACCCGGCGGTTCGAGATGACGTAGGAGACGCCGGAGGGCACGCGGACGTTGTCCTCGAGGACCCGCCAGCCGCCCTTCTCGTCGCGGATCAGGTCGATCCCGGACACCTGGATCCGCACGCCGTTCGCGGGGACGATGCCCGCGGCCTGCCGGTGGAAGTGGCTGGAGCTCGAGATCAGCCCGGCGGGGATGACGCCGTCGGCCACGGCGTTCTGCGGGCCGTAGACGTCGGCGAGGAACGCCTCGAGAGCACGGACCCGCTGCTTGATGCCGGTCTGCACCTCGTTCCACTCGGCGCGCTCGATCACCCGGGGGACGGCGTCGAGGGGGAACGGCCGCTCCTCCCCCGCGAAGTCGAAGGTGACGCCCTGCGCTAGGTAGGAGGAGGCGAGCGCGTCGGTGCGGCCGCGCAGCTCCTCCTGGGTCATCCGCGCGAGCGAGGAGTAGATGTCGCGGTAGGCGCCGCGGACCCCGTCGGGGCCTCCAGTCGACGCCACGTCGGCGAACATCTCGTCCCAGGGGGTGGCGCCCGTGTCGGGCCGCTCGACCTTCTGGGACCCGTATCCGTCGAAGAGGTCACCCATGGCACGACTCTAGTGCGGGGCGTATTGCGGGGATGTTTCGGGCGGCCGCGGGGCGAGCGGGGCGGGTCGGCGACGTCCGGGCACGGCACCGGCGCCGTCCTCCGACAGGCCGGCGGAGGCCCGGGGATCCACGGGAATAGATCCGGCCGCACGTGGTTAAATGAGGATGTACATGCAAACGCATGGACCAGGCCCCACCGGGCCGGAGGACAGAAGGAGCGCCTGATGCAGTTCGGCATCTTCACGGTCAGCGACATCACGACCGACCCCACGACCGGACGGACCCCGTCCGAGTCCGAGAAGATCCAGGCGACCCTCGCGATCGCGCTGAAGGCGGAGGAGATCGGCCTCGACGTCTTCGCCCTGGGCGAGCACCACAATCCGCCGTTCTGGTCCTCCTCCCCCACCACCACGCTCGGCTACCTCGCGGCGAAGACCGAGAGGATCACGCTCTCCACCGCGATGGCCCTCATCACCACGAACGACCCCGTCAAGCTCGCCGAGGACTACGCGATGCTCCAGCACCTCGCCGGCGGCCGCGTCGACCTGATGCTCGGCCGCGGCAACACCGGCCCCGTCTACCCGTGGTTCGGCAAGGACATCCGCCGCGGCATCGAGCTGACGATCGAGAACTACGACCTGCTGCACCGCCTGTGGACCGAGGACTTCGTCGACTGGGAGGGCCAGTTCCGCACCCCCCTCCAGGGCTTCCAGTCGACCCCGCGCCCCCTCGACGGTGTCGCGCCGTTCGTGTGGCACGGATCGATCCGCTCCCCGCAGATCGCCGAGCAGGCCGCCTACTACGGCGACGGCTTCTTCGCGAACCACATCTTCTGGCCCGCCTCGCACACCCAGAAGATGGTGCAGCTCTACCGCCAGCGCTTCGAGCACTACGGCCACGGGACCGCCGACCAGGCGATCGTCGGCCTCGGCGGGCAGATCTTCCTGGCGAAGAACTCGCAGGACGCGGTCTCGCAGTTCCGCCCCTACTTCGACAACGCCCCCGTCTACGGCCACGGCCCCTCGCTCGAGGACTTCACGGAGCAGACCCCGCTCACCGTCGGCTCCCCGCAGCAGATCATCGACCGCACCCTCGGCTTCCGCGAGTACGTCGGCGACTACCAGCGCCAGCTCTTCCTGATGGACCACGCGGGACTCCCGCTGAAGACCGTCCTGGAGCAGATGGACATGCTCGGCGAGATCCTCCCCGCCCTCCGCGCCGGCTTCGCCGAGGGCCGCCCCTCGCACGTGCCCGACGCCCCCACCCACGCCTCCCTCGTGGCCGCGCGCGACGCGCAGCCCGCGGCCGAGCCCGTCACCGTCTAGTCAGGAGCTCTCCATGGACACCCGCAGGATCACCGTCCTCTCGGCCGGCCTCAGCCAGCCGTCCTCGACCCGGCTGCTCGCCGACCGCCTGACCGACGCCGCCGAGTCCTCCCTCACCGAGCAGGGCTTCGCCGTCGAGCGGAGCGTCGTGGAGCTGCGCGACCTCGCGCACGACGTCACGAACAACCTCCTCACCGGCTTCGCGAGCCCCGCTCTGCAGACCGCGCTCGACGCGGTCGCCGGCGCCGACGGCCTGATCGCCGTGACGCCGATCTTCACCACCAGCTACAGCGGGCTCTTCAAGTCGTTCGTCGACGTGCTCGACACGGAGGCGCTGCGCGGCCTGCCCGTGCTGCTGGCGGCCACGGGCGGGTCCCCCCGCCACTCCCTGGCCGTCGACTACGCGATGCGCCCGCTCTTCACCTACCTGCACGCGGCGCCCCTCGCGACCACCGTGTTCGCGGCGACGGACGACTGGGGCGGCGCGACCGAGGACGGACGGGCGCTGCCCTCGCGCATCGAGCGCGCCGGACGCGAGCTGGCCGATCAAGCCGCCCGCTCCTCCCGCTCGGGCTCCACGCCCGACCCCTGGGCGCTCGACGGCTCGTTCGAGGGGATGCTCGGCCGCCGCGGCTGAACGCCCGCCGCGCGGATCGGCCGCTCCTCTCATGGATCGGCCGATCCGTCCAGCCGCGATACCCGCGGCCCTGCCGGAATAGCCTGCCCCCGGGAGCCTGCCGCTGGCCCCCGGAAGGAGGCCGTCATGGGCCTGACCAGCAAGGGGCTCCCCTCGGGGGCTCTCGACCTCTCGCAGCTCGGACGCGCGGTCCTCGACCGCCGCCGCTTCCTCGGAGCGCTCGGCGTCGCCGCCTCCGTCCCGGTCCTCTCCGGCTGCGGCTTCGCCCCCGCGGGCCCCGCGGCGAGCGCCGGCAGCGACACCCTCACCTTCACCACCTGGGGCACCGACGCCGAGCTGGCCGGCTTCCAGCGCGCGATCGACGCGTTCCAGTCGGCGAACGCCGGCGCCACCGTGACCCTCAACGCGGTCCCGTACGAGCAGATGTTCACCAACATCGACGCGCAGCTGCAGGCGGGGAACCCGCCGGACGTCTTCCGGGTCCCGTACTACACGTTCGGCAGCTACGCCGGCCGCGACCAGCTCCTGGACCTGTCGGGCTTCCTCGACTCCGACGTCGCCGAGCGGTTCACCGATCCGGCCTGGGCCGCGGTGCAGAGCGGCGGGAGCCCCTTCGGCGTCCCCCACCACACCGACACCTCGCTGATCCTCTACAACACGCAGGTGCTGGCCGACGCGGGCGTCACCTCCTTCCCCTCCTCGCCCGAGGAGGCGTGGACCTGGGAGGAGTTCACCGAGGTCGGGCGGAAGCTGCGCGCCTCGCTCCCCGCCGAGCGCTACCCCTTCGCCTACAACTGGCAGGGCAACGGCGTCACCCGCTGGCTGAGCCTGCTCTTCCAGGCCGACGGCCGCTTCCTCACCGAGGACCTGTCCGGGCCCGCGATCGACTCCGCCGCCGGCCGCGCCGCGATCGACTTCAGCCGCAGCTTCTTCACCGACGGCCTCGTGCCGCCGAGCAGCTCCGTGCAGGCGACCACCTACGCCAGCGACCTCTGGTACTCGCAGACCACCGCGATGACCTTCGCCGGCGCGTTCCTCATCCCCGACGCCGACTCCACCCTCGACTTCGAGTGGGGCGCCACCTACTCCCCGCGCAACGTGCGCGGAGGCGGCGACTTCGGCGGCAACGCCCTCGTCGCGACCAAGGCCGCGAAGAACCCGGAGCTGGCCGCCTCCTTCCTCGCGTTCGTGACGGAGGAGGAGGCGATGCGCGACTTCTGCGCCGGCGCCTCCCTCCTCCCCACCCGTCGCGACCTCACGGAGTCGGGCATCGAGTTCGCCGTGCGCCCCGAGCTCGCCGAGGTGTTCCTCGGCCAGGCGGGCACCGTCCAGGCGTCCGACTCGGCGCAGGTCGCCTCGCCCGACATGGCCGCGATCATCACGGTGCTCAAGGAGCAGCTGGAGCAGGCCTTCGTCGGCGGGCGCAGCACCGAGGACACCATCGCCGGCCTCACCTCCGGCATCGCGGCCGCGACGCAGTGAGCCGGTCGGTCCTCGCGCCGGAGGCGGTGACCGCCCGCCCCCGGCGCACCTCCCGCGCCCCCGCCCGCGAGACGGCGGCCGCCTACGCGTTCCTCGCGCCGAACCTGCTGATGCTCGGCCTGTTCGTGTTCGTCCCCCTGGGCGGCGCGTTCCTGATCGGCTTCCAGCGCACGAACGGCTTCGGCGACGGCGTCTTCGTCGGACTCGACAACTACGCGCGGCTGCTCGGCGACGGCCTCTTCTGGCGCTCGACGTTGAACACGGCGCTGTTCACCCTGATCGTGACCCCGCTCTCGATGGCGCTGGGCCTCGGCGCGGCGGTGCTGATGAACTCGGTGCTGCCCGCGCGGCCGGTGTTCCGCAGCATCCTCATCCTGCCGATGGCGGTCTCCGGAGTGGCGACGGCGCTGATGGGCGTGCTGATCTTCGACGAGAACAGCGGCGTGCTCGACGGCATGCTCCAGACGATCGGCCTCCCCCGCATCGCCTGGCAGTCCGGCGGAGCGGCGGCCTTCGCCTCCGTGGTGCTCGTCACCCTGTGGTGGCGCACCGGCTTCAACATGCTGATCTACCTGGCGGGGCTGCAGGGGGTGAACCCCGCGCTCTACGAGGCGGCCCGGCTCGACGGAGCGAACGCGTGGCAGCAGTTCCGCCACGTGACGCTGCCGCTGGTCGGCCCGTCGTCGTTCTTCCTGCTCATCCTCAACGTCATCTACTCGTTCCAGGTGTTCGACATCGTCTTCGTGCTCACCGGCGGCGGACCGCAGAACGCGACCTCGGTGCTCGTGACCTACGCCTACGACACCGGGTTCGTCACCCGCGACCAGGGCTACGCCGCGGCCATCGGCATCGTGCTGCTGATCCTGACCATGATCTTCACCGCGGTGCAGTGGCGCACCAACCGCTCGAGGGACCTCGTCGAATGATCCGCACGTCGCGCACCTCGCGCCTGCTCCGCCTCGCCCTCGCCCTCGCCGTCTCGGTGGTCATCGTCTTCCCGCTGTACTGGATGGTCGTCGTCGCGTTCTCCTCGCGGTCCGAGCTGCTCGGCGGCACCCTCCGCCTCTGGCCGCGCGAGCTGACGCTGGTGAACTTCGAGCGGGTGTTCTCGTCGTTCCCCGTGGCGACCTGGTTCGGCAACTCCCTCGCGATCAGCCTGGTCACCGCGCTGATCACCGTGACGATCAACCTGCTCGGCGGCTACGCCTTCGCGCAGCTGCGGTTCCGCGGATCCGGAGTGCTCTTCCTCCTGGCCCTGTCGACGCTCACCCTGCCCGTGCAGGTGATCATGGTGGCGCTGTTCCGGCTCGTCACCGACCTCGGCCTCTACGGGAGCTACTGGGCGGTGATCCTGCCGACGGCGGCCTCGGCGTTCGGGCTGTTCCTGGCGCGGCAGTTCATCCTCGCGATCCCGCGGGACCTGATCGAGGCGGCCCGGATCGACGGCGCCGGGCACTTCCGCGTGTTCACGGCCATCGTCCTCCCCCTCTCGAAGCCGCTCATCGCCGTGCTCTTCTTCATATCGCTGCTCGGCTCCTGGAACGACTTCGCCTGGCCGCTCATCGCCCTGAAGGAGAACGCGCTGTTCACGCTCCCGATCGGGCTGCTCTTCCTCCAGGGGCAGTTCGGCAGCGACTACGGAGCGACCATGGCGTTCGCCCTGGTGAACGTCGTGCCGATGGTGGTGCTGTTCCTGGTGTTCCAGCGCTACTTCGTGCAGGGCTTCGCGCGCAGCGGCCTCCGCTGACCCCGCGGCCGGGGGTGCGGATCGGTGCGCTGAGCGGCCATTCGTCCCCCCGTCCGGGGCCGGGAGTGTCAATCCCCCCGTTCCGCCGACCCGGCCGGCGCCGCCCCGCGGTACCGTCGTCGCAGGCGCCCACCTCGTGCGCTCCGGAGCGCACCGTTCGAGCGGAAGGCGGGATCGCCATGAGTACCGTCGCCGCGAACGCCGCCCAGCAGAAGGTGGCCGGCCGCTACTACCTGATCGAGCGCATCGGCTCCGGCGGGATGGGCTCGGTCTACCGGGCCCGCGACGAGACCGTGCAGCGCGAGGTCGCCGTGAAGGTGTTCCGCGCGGAGGCCTCGAACCCCGAGGACGTGGCCCGCCAGGAGCGCGAGGTGCGGATGCTGAGCTCCTTCGCCCACCCGGGCATCGTCAACCTCTTCGACGCGGGGCTGCACAACTTCGGCGGCGAGGTCCGCCGCTACGTCGTGATGGAGCTCGTCGCCGACCCCACGATGGAGGCGCGGCTCGAGTCCGGCCCCCTCCCGGCGGCGGAGGTCGCGGCGATCGGCACGCAGCTCGCCGAGGCCCTGGCCTACCTTCACGAGCGCGGCGTCGTGCACCGCGACGTGAAGCCCGCGAACATCCTGGTCAGCGAGGTCGCCTCCAGCGGCTACGCCCGCACCGCCAAGCTCACCGACTTCGGCGTGGCCCACTTCATGGACGGCTCCCGCCTGACCAGCGACGGCGTCGTGATCGGCACCGCGAGCTTCGTCAGCCCGGAGCAGGTCGCGGGCGAGCCGATCAGCGGAGCGAGCGACGTCTTCTCCCTCGGCCTGGTCCTCCTCGAGGCGATCACCGGTCACCGGGAGTACTCGGGCACCGTCCTCGAGGCGGCGATCGCCCGCCTCCACCGCAGCCCCTCCGTGCCCGACACCCTGCCGGCGGAGTGGCGGGCGCTGCTGACCTCGATGACACAGAGGGACCCGGAGAAGCGGCCGACCGCCGACGAGGTCGCGCACCGGCTCCGCGGCGGGATGACGACGGGCTCGGCTTCGGGCGCGCCGACCGCCTCGGACTCGCGCGCGGCACGGATCCGGCGCTCCGTGATCATCGGCTCGAGCGTGGTCGGCGTCGGCGCGATCGCGGCGCTGTCGTGGATGCTCGGAGCGCTCGCCGGTCGCTGACCGACCGGGCGCGGGGCCCTAGGCCTCGCCGGGGAACGCGGGACGGAGCACGATCCGCGTCCAGGCGCCCACGTAGATCCGGTCGCCCTCCTCGACCTCGCGGCGCTGCCCGGCGGCGATCGGCGACTGCGGGAGCGCAGCCCCGGCCGGGGCGAGGTACGTGCCGTTCGCCGACTGCAGATCCTCGACCCACCAGCGGTAGCCGTCGGTGCTCAGCTGGCAGTGGCGCCGCGAAACACCGGAGTCGGAGCCGCAGTCCACCTGCGGCGAGATGCCGCGGGAGACGGACGGGCGGCCGACGAGCAGGGTGCGCTCGCGGAGGACGACGGTCGCGGGCGGGCCGGGCGAGGGCATCGGGTCGTCAGCGCGCTGCTCGGCGTACCACTCCGGGTCGACCCAGAGCTCGGCGATCCACGGGCGGTCCGGGTCCGCGGAGGCGGAGGCGGGGCGGGCGGAGCCGGTGGCAGGCGCGGACGCGGCCTCCTCCTCCGACGCTGAGGCCCCGGGTGCCGCGTCGGGGGCTGCGGCCTCGGGTGCAGGGGCCTCCGGGATCACCTCGGTCGGCGGAGCTGCGGGCGGCGCGGTCGCGACGGGGGTGTCGAAGCCGGCCTCCTGCTCCGGGACCAGCTCGGTCGGAGCCGCGGGATCGGCCTGCGGCGCGGGCGCCTCGCCCAGGTGCTGGGCCGGGTCCCCCGACCGCGTCGCGGAGCCGCCGACCTCGCCCGGAGCGCGGACGGCGCCGGAGGAGGTGAACGGATCGGCCTCGGGGAGGGAGCCGGTCGTGAAGTCGTAGCCGCAGTTCTCGCAGAACAGGGCGCCGGGCTCGTTGGGGAACGAGCAGTGCGGGCAGACCGAGGGACCGGTCGGGATCGCGGTGGTCGGCGCGGCGGGAGCGGGCGACGGGGCCGCAGCGGCACCGATGGGCGCCCCGCAGACGTCGCAGTAGTCGCCGGACTGCGAGGTGTGCCCCTCGGGGCAGCGGAAGCTCACTTGCGCACCCGCGTGGTCTTGGTCGACGCGGTGTCCAGCGCCATCTCGTCGAGGCGGTCCACGCCGCGCTTGAGCCGCACGGTGCCCTCGTTCGGGTCGTCGATCTCGACGACCTTCCGCAGCTTCGCGGTCGCCTCGTCGTTCCCGGTGACGGAGGCGAGCTGCACCGCCCGCCCGAGCTTGACCGTGGCGGTCGCCTCGTCGCCCCGCGCCTTGGCCGCGAGCCCGTCCTGGATCGCGGAGGCGAGCTCGGTCTGGCCGGTGTAGTGGGCGACGGCGGGGTCGATGCGGGCGGTCAGGGCGGAGTCGTCCGTCCAGCGCGCCTTCACCAGGGCGGAGGCGACCACCTCGTCGCGCACGCTGAGCTGCACCCGCGCGGCGAGCTGCTCCGAGCCGACCGGCTTCGACGCGACCCGGACCGCCACGTGGTACTCCCGCGACTCGTCGCCCCAGGCGCCGGTCGGGTAGGCGCCGGTGAGCGGGTTCACGGCGTTCCGCCGGGAGCTGAGGTCCTCGAGGTTCGGCGCGACCTGGCGGACGAAGAGCAGCTGCGCGCCCTGCGGAGTCCAGACGCGGAGCTCACCGTTGGCGACTCCCCGGCCCATCGACGCCCGCATCAGCGACTCGAAGTCGGCCGCCATGTCGGCCGGGTTCGCGATCAGGCCCACGGTGCCCAGCAGGGCGCTCGCGATGGTGCGCGCCTCCTCGACGATCCAGCGGGAGCCGACGCCGCGCACGTCGCACTGGAAGTCGCCCGACGCCGCGCGGATCGCCGCGTCCAGCTGCATCCGCGACTCGTGCTCGTTCTTGCCGTCGGTGAGGAGGATCGCGTGCCTCTGCGTCGCCTCCGGCACGGTCGCGAACAGCTGGCGGGCGAGGGTCAGCCAGGTACCCATCGCGGTGCCGCCGTCGGCCTGGAGGTAGCCGATCGCCTCCTTCGCCGCGGCTCGCGCCCCCGGCTCCATCCGCACCATCGAGACGGTGGCGTTGGGGTACGGGAAGGCGCGGTCGGCGCGCTCGGACCCGGCCACGACGGCGAAGAAGGTGCCGTCCAGGATCTGGTCGACGGCCACGGCGGCGGCGCGCTTCGCGGCCGTCATGTTCTCGCCGGTCATCGATCCGGAGCAGTCCACGATGATGATCTCGGCCGCGGCCCCGTCGGACCCGGCGACCCCCGTGCCGGACGCGGTCACCGTGACGATGGCGTGCACGTCGGTGGCGCCGTCCGAGAGGAACTCGTTCTGGAAAACACTCGCGCTGAACTCCGCCATTCCGGCAGTTTACGGGGACGCCCGGCCCGAGCGGCCCTCCATCGCCGAGGATCGGCCGGGCATCGCGGCTCGACGCCTGCACGACAGCTGTCGGGGCGGGCGGAGGCGGGTCGAGCGCCGCCGGAGCGCCCCCGTCAAGCCCGCCGCGACCGGACGCCGCCGGTGCCAGGGTGGAGCCGTGCCTCCCTGGACCCTCGCCCTCGCCAGCGGCGCCATCGGCGGCGCCACCCTCCTGATCGGCGCCGCGCTCGCCTGGTTCGTGCGCGTGCCCCCGAAGCTCACCGCCGCGATCTCCGCCTTCGGAGCAGGGGTGCTGATCTCGGCGCTCGCCTACGAGCTCGTGCAGGAGGCGGCGGACGACGGAGGACTGCTCCCGACGATCCTCGGCACGCTCGCGGGAGCCGTCGTCTTCGTCGGCGCGGACGCGCTGCTCACCCGCGCCGGCGCGGGGAACCGCAAGAGCGCGAAGGGGTCGGGCGGAGGAGGAGGCGCGGCCATCGCGGCCGGCGCCCTGATCGACGGGGTCCCCGAATCGATCGTGCTCGGCCTCTCGGTCGCCCAGGGCGGAGCGGGAGCGGCGATCAGCGTGCCCATCGTCGCCGCGGTCGCGATCTCGAACCTCCCCGAGGGACTGTCCTCGACGGTCGGCATGAAAGCCGACGGCCGCTCCGCCCGCTACGTCTTCACCGTCTGGGGCGGGATCGCCGCGATCTCGGCCGCCGCAGCGCTGGTCGGCTTCCTGGTCTTCGCCACCGCGCCCGGCGCGGTCGTGGCCTTCGTGACGACCGTCGCCGCCGGCGCGATCCTCGCCATGATCTCGAACACGATGATTCCCGAGGCGTTCGACCGCGACGACGTGCTCACCGGGCTGTACGCGGTGCTCGGGTTCGTGACGGCGTTCGCCTTGCACAGTGCTGGTTAGGACGCCGCTCCCCGCGCGGCGTCCCGCAGTCGGCTCCAGCGCGGGGCCGGGTCCCGAAGAGCGGCAGGCGCACGGCGACGCGGATCCGCTGGAACGCGGATCCCCGGATACGCCTCGCGACGGCGCCGCTGGTCAGGACGCCGCTCCCCGCGCGGCGTCCCGCAGTCGGCTCCAGCGCGGGGCCGGGTCCCGAGGAGCGGGTCGCGCACGGCGACGCGGATCCGCTGGAACGCGGATCCCCGGATACGCCTCGCGAGGACGCCGCCGCCTGCGGAACGGAGTGCGGTCAGCCGCTGAAGGCGGTGAGGGCGTCGTCGAGGATGCCGAGGCCGCGGGCGACCTCGGCGGGGGTGATGACGGCCGGCGGGACCACGTGGATCCGGTTGTCGGCGGTGAAGGGCAGAAGGCCGCGGGACAGCAGGTCGGCCTTGAGGCGGGCGACGGAGGCCGCCGGCAGCGGGGTGCGCGCGGCCCGGTCGGTGACCAGCTCCAGCGCCCAGAACACTCCGGAGCCCCGGACCTCGCCGATCAGGTCGTGCTTCGCCTCGAGCGCCGCCAGGCCGGGGGCCAGGTGCTCCGAGCCGATGGTGCGCGCGTTGTGGACGATCCCCTCCTCCTCCATCGCCTGGAGCGTCGCGACGACGCTGGCCGCGGCGAGCGGGTGGCCCGAGTAGGTGAGACCGCCGGGGAAGACGCGCTCGTCGAAGTGGTGGGCGATCGGATCCGAGATGACGACGCCGCCGATCGGGACGTAGCCGGAGTTGACGCCCTTCGCGAAGGTGATCAGATCGGGGCGCACGTCGAAGGCGTCGAAGGCGAACCACTCCCCCGTGCGGCCGAAGCCCGCCATGACCTCGTCGAGGATCAGCTGGATGCCGTACCGGTCGGCGATCTCGCGGACACCCGCGAGGTAGCCGGGCGGCGGGGTGAGCACGCCGGCGGTGCCGGGGATGGTCTCGAGGAGGAACGCGGCGATCGACTCCGGCCCCTCCGCCTGCACGACGCGCTCGAGGTGGTGGAGGGCGCGCTCGCACTCCTGCTCGAGGCTCTCGGCCCAGAACTCGCTGCGGTACAGGTAGGGCCCGAAGGCGTGCACGTGCCCGCGGGAGTACTCGTTCGGGATGCGGCGCCAGTCGCCGGTCGAGACGATCGCCGCTCCCGTGTTGCCGTGGTACGAGCGGTACAGCGAGACGACCTTGTCGCGGCCGGTGAACAGCCGCGCCATGCGGATCGCGTTCTCGTTCGCGTCCGCGCCGCCGTTGGTGAAGAAGACCTTCTCCATGCCCTCGGGCGCCCGCTCGGTGATCAGGCGGGCCGCCTCGGCGCGGGTCTCGTTCGCGTAGGCGGGGCCGACGGTGGTGAGGACGCCCGCCTGCTCCTGGATGGCGGCGACGACCTTCGGGTGCTGGTAGCCGATGGTGACGTTCACGAGCTGGCTCGAGAAGTCGAGGTAGCGGGTGCCGTCGACGTCCCAGACCTCGGCGCCGAGACCGCCTGCGATCGGCAGCGGGTTCAGCGCGCCCTGCGCCGACCAGGAGTGGAACACGCGGGACCGGTCGGCGGCGGTGACCGAGGCGTTGTCGCGGACGGTGGGGGCGGTCGAGGACGTCATGCTCCCCATCGTGCCGCGCGCGCCTCGGAAGCGGGCGTGCGGATCCGTCGATCCGCGGACCCTACGATGGACGGAACGTCGAAGGGAGCCGCGCATGCCCGCGACCGTCCGCGATCTGCTGGCCGAACCGGCCTTCTGCCTCCGCGTGCTCGCCGGCGTCCACGACGAGGCCGACCTCGACGCCCCTCTGGTGTGGGCGCACTCCTCGGACCTCGTCGATCCGACGCCCTGGCTCGAGTCGGGCCAGCTGCTGCTGACCGACGGCGTCCATTTCACCGGGCACGACAGCGCCGAGTTCTCGGAGGAGTACGTCGCCCGGCTGCGCGGCCGCGGCATCCGCGCGCTCGGCTTCGCCACCCGCATCGTGCACGACGAGGTGCCCGCCGCTCTCGTCACGGCGTGCGAGCGCCAGGGCCTGCCGCTGCTGGAGGTGGCGGACCTGACTCCGTTCATGGGGATCATCCGGTTCGTCGCCGACGTGATCTCGCGGGAGCAGCGCGAGCGGCTGGAATGGTCGCTCGAGGCGCAGCGGCGGGTCGCCCGCGCGGCGCTGCGGCCGGACGGGCTCGCGGCGATCCTCACCGAGCTGGAGCGGCAGCTGGACTGCTGGGTCGCCCTCTACGACGCGGCCGGGCAGAGGGTGCACCTGCCCACCCGGCTCGACGTGCCGGCGGAGGAGGCGGTCGCCGCGGCCGCGAGGCACGCCCTGACCCGCGGCAGCCGAGCGGGACTCCGGCTCGACGACGGCGGCGGTGTGACGCTGCAGACGATCGGGCGCCGCGACCACCTGCGCGGGGTGCTCGCCGTGGGCACGGGCACGCCGCTGGACCCGGCGGGCAGCGACCTCGTCGCGAGCGTCATCGCCCTGGCGAGCATCGCGCTGGAGCAGCGGCGCGCGCTGGACTCCTCCCGCCGGCAGCTGCGCTCCGGACTGCTCGAGCTGCTGGCCGCGGGAGCCTTCGACGTCGCCGAGAGCACCGCACGGCGCCTGGGGAGCCCGCTGCCCGCCGAGCCGGTGCGGGTGGTCGTGCTGAGCGCGCCCGTGCACGGCGACTCGCTCCTCGACGAGCTGGAGGTCGTGGCGGAGGAGGACGGCGCGCGCCTGTTCTTCGCCGAGAGGGACGGCTCGCTCGTCGCCGTGGCCGCCGCCGACGGACTCGGGCCGCTGACCGCCGTGCTGGAGCGGCACGGCGCGAGCGCCGGCGCCTCCGCCCCGATCGGATGGTCGGACCTGGACCGGGGCCTCGAGGAGGCGCGGCGCGCCGCCGAGCGGACGGGAGACGGGACGGTGGTCCGCTTCGAGGACGTCGCCGCAGAGGGGATGATCGGGCTCCTCGCCGCCGCCGGAGCCGCACCGCTCGCCCGCCGGATGCTCGCACCGCTGCTGACCCCGGAGGGAGCCGTGCTGCTCGAGAGCGCCCGCGTCTGGCTCCGCCGCAACGGCGCCTGGGAGCCCGCCGCCCGCGACCTCGGCGTGCACCGTCACACCCTCCGCAACCGCATCACCGCCGTCGAGCGCGCCCTCGGCCTCGACCTCGACGACGTCTCCGCCCGCACCGAGCTCTGGACGGCGCTGCGGCTGCACTCATAGCCGATCTCCTCCTCCGTCGTCGATCGGCCGCGGTCGGCCGGGGAGGGTGGTCGCGCTGGGAAGAGCGGGTCGCGTACCGCGCACGACGATCCGCTCCCACGCGGATCGCCGGTTGCGCGGTGCTCAAGAGCCTCTCTCCTCCTTCGTCGTCGATCGGCCGCGGTCGGCCGGGGAGGGTGGTCGCGCTGGGAAGAGCGGGTCGCGTACCGCGACTGCGGGCGATCGACGACGCCAGGAGGAGAGAGCCTCACAAGCGCCGCGGAGCGCAACCGGCGATCCGCGTCCCAGCGGATCGACGTGCGCGGAACGCACGACGCTCTGCAAGACCCGACCACCCTCCCGAGCCGACTGCGGGCGATCGACGACGCCAGGAGGAGAGAGCCTAGGAATTCTGCGGGAACCCGAGGTTGATGCCGCCGTGGGAGGGGTCGAGCCAGCGGCTGGTGATGGCCTTCTGCTGGGTGAAGAAGCGGACGCCTTCTGCTCCGTGGGCCTTGGTGTCGCCGAAGAGGGACGCTTTCCAGCCGCCGAAGGAGAACGTGGCGACGGGGACGGGGATGGGGACGTTGATGCCGATCATGCCGACCTCGACCTCGTTCTGGAAGCGGCGGGCCGCTCCTCCGTCGTTGGTGAAGATGGCCGTGCCGTTGCCGAAGGCGCCGTTGTTGATGAGTGCGACGCCCTCCTCGTAGGAGGCGACGCGGACGATGGAGAGCACCGGGCCGAATATCTCCTCCGTGTAGGCGCGGGAGGTGGTGGGGACCTTGTCGAGCAGGGTCGGGCCGAGCCAGAACCCGTTCGCGTCCCCGTCCACCTCGATGCCGCGCCCGTCGATGACGACCTCCGCGCCGTCCTCCTCCGCGATCGCGATGTAGGAGGCGACCTTGTCGCGGTGCGCCTCGGTGATCAGCGGGCCCATGTCGCAGCCGCGGCGGCCGTCGCCGGTGCGCAGGGTCGCGGCCCGCTCCTGGATCTTCGCGATCAGCTCGTCGGCGACGGGCTCGACCGCGACGACGACCGAGATCGCCATGCACCGCTCGCCCGCCGAGCCGAAGCCGGCGTTGATGGCGGAGTCGGCGACGAGGTCGAGGTCCGCGTCGGGGAGCGCCAGCATGTGGTTCTTCGCCCCACCGAGGGCCTGGACGCGCTTGCCGTGGCGGGTGCCCGTCTCGTAGACGTACTGCGCGATCGGGGTCGAGCCGACGAACGAGATCGAGCGGACGTCGGGGTGCTCGAGCAGCCCGTCGACGGCCTGCTTGTCGCCGTTGAGCACCGTGTAGACGCCGTCGGGGAGGCCGGCCTCCTTCCAGAGGGCGCCGAGCCAGATCGCCGGGGACGGGTCCTTCTCGGAGGGCTTCACCACGACGGTGTTGCCGGCGGCGATGGCGATGGGGAAGAACCACATCGGCACCATCGCGGGGAAGTTGAAGGGGGAGATGATCCCGACCACGCCGAGCGGCTGCTTGGTCGAGTAGACGTCGACGCCGGTGGAGACCTGCTCCGAGTATTCGCCCTTGAGGTGGTGCGCGAGCCCGGTCGCGAACTCCACGACCTCCTGCCCGCGGGTGATCTCGCCGAGCGCGTCCGAGACGACCTTGCCGTGCTCCGACGTGATCAGCTCGGCGAGCTCCTGCTTCTTCGCCTCGAGGAGCTCGCGGAAGCGGAAGACGATCTGCTGCCGCTTCGCGAGCGACGTGTCGCGCCAGGCGGGGAAGGCGGCCTTCGCGGAGGCGACGGCGGCGTCCACCTCGGCGGAGTCGGCGAGCGCGACCTCCTTGGTCGCGACTCCCAGCGCCGGGTCGTAGACGGGAGCGGTGCGGCCGGACGAGGAGGCCGAGGGAGCCCCGTCGATCCAGTGGCCGACGACGGACAGGGCGGTGGCGGGCTCGGCGATGCTCATGGCGACGACTGTAGGGGCGTGACCACGGCCGCGGGGGTGCCGATCCGTCCAGCGGTGGAGGGGTGGTCTGGACGGATCGGCGCGCTCAGTCGGTGGGACGGGAGGCGTCGGCGTCGGGCGAAGGGGTGGCCGCGTCGGGGCTCGAGGCGGCGGGGTCGGCCGCGCTCGGGCCCGCAGCGCCGAGGTCGGCGGCGCCGGCGCCGGCAGCGTCCGGCTCCGCGGTGTCCGGCTCCGCACCATCGGGATCGGCACCGGAGTCGGCAGCATCCTGCTCGGCTGTGCCGATCTCCTCACCGTGCACCTCGGCAGCGGACGCTTCAGCCGCTGCCTCCGCCGCACCCGCCGGGTCGAACCGCGCCAGCGCCGCCGTGATGTTGTCGTGCCCGCCGCGCTCGTTCGCCCAGGCGACCAGCGCCTCCGCGAGCGTGACCGGATCCGCGCCCACCCGCTCCTGCGACTCGCGCAGCACGCGCGCCAGGTCCTCGGCGGCGGACGCGTAGTTCCACAGCCCGTCGGAGCAGACCAGAACCCAGCCCGGCTCGGTCAGCTCCTCGGAGGCGACCCGCGGCTCCTCGTCGTGCGCGTCGGCGCCGAGCCAGCGGGTGATGGCGTGAGCGTCGGGCGCCGTCTCGGCCTGCTCCCGCGGCACTCCCGAGGCGATCTGCTCCTGCGCCCACGAATCGTCGACCGTGAGCTGCCGCGGCTCGCCCGCGTCCGGCATCCAGTAGCTGCGGCTGTCGCCCACGTTGCCCGTGACGAGCAGCGCGCCGTCCAGCACCGCCGCGGTGAAGGTGCACGAGGGCGGATTCGACCGCTTCTCGGGAACGGCCGCGTCGATCGCTCCGGAGGCGCGCGCGGTGGCCATCTGCAGCAGAGCGCGCCAGCGGTCCGCTCCCGCGCTCTCGCCGCCGACCTCGGCCTGCAGCGCGCTGAGTGCCGCGCGGGCCGCGGCGAGCGACGCCTTGTCGGAGTCGGGCGTCGAGGAGACCCCGTCGCAGACCACGAGCAGCGCCGTCCTCAGAGAGCCGTCGGCGCCGGTGGTCGCCCCGAGCGCCATCGCGTCCTCGTTGGCCGGGTGCCGGAGCCCGCGGTCGCAGACGCCGCCGACCAGCGGGTGCGGCGCTTCGGCCCAGTGCTCGCGCTCGGTCGGAGCGGGGCGTCCGCACTGCTCGCAGTAGCCGTCCTCGGCGACCGCTCCCCCGCAGTAGACGCAGGCGGCGGATCCTCCGACGGCGACGGGCGGAGCGGAGGGGGCGGCCGCGACGATCAGCGGCGTCCCGCAGGCCTCGCAGAACGCGTCGCCGGTCGTGACCGGCTCGCCGCAGTTCGGACAGGGAGTCGACAGCGCGCCGCTCATGTCAGCGTCCAGCGTCGGACCTCGTTGGCCCGGTCGACGAGGCGCAGGCGCTCGTCGCGCTCGCGAGTGGAGGCGGCGAGCGCGCGGTAGGAGGCCTCGAGGCCGTCGCGGATGGCGGCCTCGTTCGCCTCGACTCCACCGAGGGTCGCTCCCTCGGCCGGGCCGTCGCGCCGCACCAGCTCGAGGGCGGAGGCGAGGACCTGGGTCGTGAGCTCGAGGCGGGTCCGCTGGTCGATCGACACGGAGTCGACGCTCGCGAGGGCGGCCGAGAGCGCGGGCAGCCCGCGGCCCGACTCCGCCAGCAGCTCCGCCCGGCGGCGGCGCGCGTCGGAGTAGGAGGAGCGCGTGGGCGCGACGATGTCGAGCGCGTCGAGCGCCCCGTCGAGGTCGGAGCGCAGCTGCCGCACCCGCGCGAGACCGAAGGCGGCGGGTGCCGTGTAGTTCGCGTCGGCGCGGGCGCAGATCACGTAGAGGGACTCGGCGACCTCGGGCTCACCGCTCGCCTCGCACGCCGCGGCGAGCGCGAGCTTCGGGGCGAGCTCGCCGGGGACCTGCCCGTAGACGGTGTTGAAGGAGGCGCGGGCCCCGATGTCGTCGCCGCGCGCGAGCTGCGCGAGACCGCTCATCCAGACCGCCCGCCACTCCCACGGGTCCTCCGTGAGGATCTCGCCCGTCGCGCGGGCCGCCTCCTCCCAGCGCTGCGCCTCGATCGCCGCCCGGGCGCGGGCGAGCCGCACCTCGACCGTCACGGTGGGCGCGAGCGCGAGAGCGCGCAGGCGCACGATCGGGTCGGCGACGTTCACGCCCGCGAGCCACGACCGGGCGGGATCGGACTCGTCGCGGCGGAGCGCCGGCAGCGCGTCCCACGGCGGGACGCGGTCGACCACGTCGGCCACGGGCGCCTCGAACAGGGCCGACTCCGTCGAGTGCAGCGCGGGGTGTCCGGGACCGCGGTCGGTCGCGACGACCTCGCGCAGCACCCCGAGCAGCTGGCCGCGCATCTCGTCCACCGTGGCGAAGCGGTCCTGCGGGTCGGGAGCGCACGCTTTCGCGATCAGGCGGTAGAAGGAGTCGTAGCGCTGGAACAGCGGCGTCTCCGACACCGGCGGCAGCGAGGCGACGAAGGTCGTCTGGTTGCCGCGGAAGTCGAGCACCAGCGAGGCCAGCGTGCGGCCGATCGTGTAGACGTCGGAGGCGACCGAGGGACCGAGGTCGGCGACCTCCGGAGCCTGGTAGCCGACGGTGCCGTAGATGGCGGAGTCCTCGTCGTCGATCCGGCGCACTCCGCCGAGGTCGATCAGCTTGACCTGGTCGCCCACCTGGATCATGTTGTCCGGCTTGAAGTCGCAGTAGAGCAGGCCGTGGTCGTGCAGGTAGGCGAAGGCGGGCATGACCTCGAGCACGAAGGCGAGCGCCTGGTCCACCGGCAGCGGATCCGCGGCGCCGCCGTTGGCGTCCAGCCGCTCCTTCAGGATCTGCTTGAGGCTCGGCCCGCCGACGTACTCCATCACGATGTAGCCGGCGCCGTCGTGCAGGACGAAGTTGTAGATCTCGACGATCAGCGGGTGCTCGACCTCGGCCAGGAACCGGCGCTCGGTGACGGCCGCGGCGTACGCGTCGGGGTCGCCGGAGTTGAGCAGGCCCTTGAGCACCACCCAGCGCCCCGAGACGTTCCGGTCGCGCGCGAGGTAGATCCAGCCGAGGCCGCCGTAGGCCAGGCAGCCGACGACCTCGTACTGGCCGCCGACGACATCGCCCTTCACCAGCTGCGGAGTGAACGAGAACGGCGTGCGGCAGTTGGGGCAGAACCCCTCGGTGCGGCCGGGCCGACCGTCGCGCCCGCGGCCGACGGCGGTGCCGCAGTGCGAGCAGAAGCGCTTGCGCTCGGGGAGGACCGCCTCGGTCATCAGGGCGGCAATCGGGTCGGCGGCCGGGCGGGACGGGACGGTGGTGAGCCCGGCGCCGAGCCTCGGGCCGCGCAGTCGGGTCGAGGTGGTGCCGACGCGGCGGGTGACCTTCGAGCCGGTATGCGCCGTGCGGGCGGAGCCGAGGGCGGCGGTGGCGAGGCGGGCGGAGGAGGTGCGCGTGCTGCGCGCGGTGGCCGGCTCCTCCGCGGGGCCGGGTGCCGTGGCGCCGGGGGTGCCCTCGACGAAGCCGGTGCCGAAGGCGGCGGAGTTCCGCACGACGGCCTCGAGGGAGCGGACAGGCCGGGGACG
>NZ_PSVG01000025.1:0-45082 GCF_002930885.1 Rathayibacter sp. AY1F2
CCACGCTCGCGGCGGCGGGGGAGGCCTCGCCCTCCTCGGACCCGGCCGACCGGCTCGAGGCGATGACCGTCGCCTACATCGACCTGATCGCCGACCGCGCACCACAGAGTTCCGATGGAGGAACGCCATGGCCACGACACCCGTGCTCCGCAGGATCGCGATCGCGCTGGTCGCGGTCGTCGCAGTGGGAGTGGCGGGTGCCGCACCGGCGTCCGCTCTCGACAGGCCCGTCTCCGGATACCTGAAGGACAGCGGGCTCACGCCCGAGAAGATCCGCGACTTCCTCGGCGGACCCCTGATCTCGCCCTCGACGCAGGTGGGCTACGGCGGAGCGGTCTCGAGCGTCGACGCGAACGCGAGCCGCGTGGGCATGGAGGTGCTGAAGCGCGGCGGCAACGCAGCTGACGCCGCGGTCGCTACGGCCGCCGCCCTCGGCGTGAGCGAGCCGTACAGCGCCGGCATCGGCGGAGGCGGGTACTTCGTCTACTTCGACAAGGCCTCCGGCGAGGTCAGCACCATCGACGGACGCGAGACAGCGCCGGCCGGCATCACCTCGGACGCGTTCCTCGACCCCGCGACCGGAGCCCCGTACCCGTTCACCCCGGACCTCGTCTCCTCCGGCGTCGCGGTCGGCGTGCCCGGCACGGTGGCGACCTGGGACACCGCGGTCGACCGCTTCGGCACCCTGCCGCTCCCCGTCGTGCTGGCGCCCTCGATCGCGCTCGCGGCGAAGGGCTTCCGGGTGGACGAGACCTTCCGCAACCAGACGCTCGACAACCTCGAGCGGTTCCAGGCGTTCCCCGACACGGCCGAGCTCTTCCTCCCCGGTGGGGACGCGCCGAAGGTGGGCAGCACCTTCCGCAACCTCGACCTCGCGAAGACGCTGACCTCCATCGCCGTCCACGGGCCGGACGCGTTCTACGAGGGCGCGCTGGCCGCCGAGATCGCCGACACGGTCCAGAACCCGCGGATCGCCGAGGGGTCGGACCTCCCGGCCCCGGCCGGCACGATGACCGCCGCCGACCTCGCGGCGTACTCGGTCGCCGAGCAGGCGCCGACCCGCGTCTCCTACCGCGGACTCGACGTCTACGGGATGGCACCCTCCTCCTCCGGCGGGATCGCGGTCGGCGAGGCCCTCAACATCCTCGAGAACCACGACCTCGCGTCCGAGGACACGGGCAGCGCCCTGCACCTCTACCTCGAGGCGTCCGCCCGCGCCTTCGCCGACCGCGGCGCCTACGTCGGCGACCCCGCCTTCGTCGACGTGCCCACCGAGACGCTCCTCAGCCAGGAGTTCGCGGACTCGCGGGACTGCACGATCGACCCGGCGACCGCCTCCGTCCGCCCGGTCGCGCCCGGCGCTCTCGACGGCTCCGGATGCGCGACCGCCCCCGCCGCGGAGGAGTCGGACACCGAGAACATCTCCACCACCCACCTCTCGGTCGTCGACAAGTGGGGCAACGCCGCCTCCTACACGCTGACGATCGAGCAGACCGGCGGCTCGGCGATGACCGTCCCCGGCCGCGGCTTCCTCCTCAACAACGAGATGACCGACTTCTCCCCCACCTTCGTCGACGGGGACCCGAACCGGATCGAGCCGGGCAAGCGCCCGCGCTCGTCGATGTCGCCGACGATCGTGCTCGACGGCGGGGACGTGCGGTTCGTCGTCGGCTCGCCGGGCGGATCCACGATCATCACGACGGTCCTGCAGACCCTGGTCAACCGCATCGACCTCGGCATGACGCTCCCCGAGGCGGTGGCAGCGCCCCGCGCCTCCCAGCGCAACGGCGCGACGACCTCCGCCGAGCCCGAGTTCATCGAGGCGTACGCCGACGACCTCGCTCCCTTCGGCCAGCAGCTGGTCCCCTCGGGCGACACCTTCACCTCGGCCGCGCAGATCGGCGCGGTGGCCGCCATCGAGGTCGACCCCTCCGGCCGGATGACTGCGGTCGCCGAACCGGTGCGGCGCGGCGGCGGCGTCGGGCTGGTGGTCCGGCCCGAGAAGTGACGCCCCGGAGCCTCCGCGGCGCGCTGAGAGGGACCGCCGGCCGGCCGCTCCTCTCGCCCGGGAGCGGTCCTCCGCGGGAAGGGGGCGTCTGCGACACTGGGGAGATGTCGTCGTCGCGCCCGCTGCGCACCCTCCGGGGTGTCGTCGCGGCGACGGTGGCGACGCTCGTCGCGCTGTTCTCGCACGTGGCCGGCGGCGGCCAGATCCCGGGTCCGCTCGGTGTCGCGATGCCGCTCGTCCTGTCGGTCCTGGTGTGCGTGGCGCTCGCCGGGCGCAGGCTCTCCCTGGTCCGCCTGGCGGTCTCGGTGGGAGTCAGCCAGTTCCTGTTCCACACGCTCTTCACGATCGGGACCTTCACGGGGCCGGTCGATGCGCCGATGGTGCACGCGCACCACGGTGCCGTGATCGACGTCAGCGCGGCGATGATGCACAGCGGGATGACCGGCTCCTCGATGTGGGCGGCGCACCTCGTCGCCGCCGTCGCGACGACCGCGGCGCTCCACCGCGGCGAGTCCCTCCTCGTCCGAGTCGCCGCGACGACGAGCCACCTCGTCACCCGCCTGGTGCGGGTCCTGCCGACTCCGGTGGCCGCTCCTCGACCCGCGCGACGCTCCTCCTTCGAGCTGCGCGACGTGCTCCCCCTCGCCTCGGGCGTCTTCCCCCAGGCGGCGCTGCGGCGCGGCCCCCCTCTGCAGCCCGCCTCCTGATCATCGACGCGAGCCGCGGCGAGGACCTCCCCGGAGGTCCCCGCGGCGTCTGACCGACCCGTCTCCTCCCCGGACCCTCGCGAACGGCGCGCCCCTCACCGGGACAGCGGAGGCCGACGAGCCCGACTTCGAGGCGACGACGGCCATCGGCTTCCCGGTGATCCCGGAGTTCTCGCACATGAGGCGCGCCCGCTCGGAGAACACCGCCGAGCGCTTCCACCGCCGCGCCTACAACTACGACGACACCCCGACGGGCGAGGACATCTCGAACTCCGGGCTGATCTTCGCGGCGTTCCAGGCCGACGTCACCGCGCAGTTCGTGCCGATCCAGAAGCGCCTGGACGAGCTGGACCTGCTCAACGAGTGGACGACGCCGATCGGCTCCGCCGTCTTCGCGATCCCCCCGGGCTGCGTCGAGGGCGGCTACATCGGCGACACCCTCCTCTGACCCTCACCGGCACCCGCCACAGCACCGAAGGACCAGAAGCATGACCACCACCACCACGAGACCCCGCGACTCCGCCGACACCCCGCCCCTACCGCGCAGAAGCAGCGCAGGCTGGCTCGGACAGCTGCTGCTCCGCCTGCACTTCTCCGCCGCCCTGTTCGTCGGGCCGTTCATCCTCGTCGCCGCGACCAGCGGAGCGCTCTACGCACTCACCCCGCAGCTCGAGCAGGTCGTCTACGCGCAGGAGCTGCACGCCCCGGAAGCGGACACCTACCTGCCCCTGGCCGACCAGATCGACGCCGCCGACGCGTACACCGGAGGCGGGCAGAGCATCGTCGCCGTCCGCCCCGCACCCCGGCGACACCACCCGGGTGATGTACGCGGACCCGTCGCTCGGCGCCAGCGAGACCCGCGCGGTCTTCATCGACCCGGCCACCGCCGACGTCCGCGGCGACCTCACCGCCTACGGCACCAGCGGCGCCCTGCCGTTGCGGACCTGGATCAGCGACCTGCACCGGACGCTGCACCTCGGGGACGTGGGCCGCTACTACAGCGAGCTCGCCGCCTCCTGGCTGGGGGTCGTCGCCCTCGCCGGCCTGGGCCTCTGGATCATCCGCCTCCGCCGCGCCCGCGTGAAGAGGGACCTGCTGCGCCCCGCGCCGAGGACCACCGGCTACAAGCGCCTGTTCTCCTGGCACGCCTCCACCGGCGTCTGGCTGCTCGTCGGCGCCCTGTTCCTCTCGACCACAGGCATCACCTGGTCGCTCTACGGAGGCGGGAACTTCGAGACCCTCCGCTCCGCAGTCGGCTGGACCACGCCCTCGCTGGGGACGACGCTCGGCGACCGGACCGGCGAGGTGGCCGACGAGCACGCCGGGCACGCCGGACACGGCGCGGCCACCGGCGACGCCGTCGAGTCGACGGCGGGCTACTCGCCGGCCGCCTACGACTCGGTGCTCTCGGTCGCCCGCGAGGTCAACGTGAACACGGGACTGGTCGAGATCCGGCCGCCCGCGGCGGAGGGCTCGGCCTGGGTCGTGCAGGAGATCCAGCGCAGCTTCCCGACCGAGGTCGACGGCGTCGCGATCGACGGGAGCACGATGCAGGTCGTCGACCGGGTCGACTTCGCCGACTTCGGCCTCGTCGCCAAGCTCTCCCGCTGGGGCATCGACACGCACATGGGCTCGATGTTCGGGCTGCCCAACCAGCTGCTGCTGTTCGTCACCGCGGCCGGCATCGCCACGATGGTCGTGCTCGGGTACCTGATGTGGTGGAAGCGCCGCCCCACCCGCGGTCCCCGACGGCTCGGCGGCACCCCGCCGGCCCGGGGAGCGCTGCGACGCGCAACGTGGTGGGGAGTCGCGTCCGTCCTGGTCGTCGCCGCCGCGCTCGGGCTGTTCCTCCCGCTCCTGGGTGCGAGCCTCGCGGCCTTCGTGATCATCGACACGCTGCTGGGGCTCCGACCCGCGCACCGCTGAGCGCGCGGGCGCCGGCCCGGTGAGGTCCACCGGGCCGGCGTCACAGCCCCTTCGGGAAGCCGAGGGAGCGCAGCACGGGGTCGAGGCCCTCCCACTGCTGACGCCGCTCCGCGTCCCGGTCGGCGTCGCTCCCCCGGAGTCCGACCGCCTTCCTCACCGTTGTCTCCGTGGATTCGGGGCAGTTGTCGGCTCCGGAACGCGCCAGGGGTCCCGGGTACGGCTGACCGCCTTCAGCCGCCTGATGGCATGCCGTGATGAGCCGCCCGGGACCCCGCAACGGCAGGACCGCTCATGGAGAGACGCGACCAGATCGCCCCGTGATGACATGCCGGCGAGGTCGTTCACGGCGCACCGCACCCGCTGAACGGAAGGACCCTGCGTGCCCCGACTCCGGGCCGGAATCGACGCCGGCAAGACCGACCACCACTGCCGGTGAGGGTGCATCGATGATGCTCATCGCGCGCCTCCGAGCCAGAGTCCTGTTGCTGCGGCGATGACGCTGAGGAGGAGCGTGCCGAGGGCGTTGATGGCGGAGGCGAGTTGGCGTCCTTCGGCGAGGAGACGGACGGTTTCGAGGCTGGCGGTGGAGAAGGTGGTGTAGCCGCCGAGGAAGCCGGTGCCGAGGACGAGTCGCCACGGCTCGGGGGCGATGCCTGCGAGGGCGAGGCCGGTGATCAGGCCGAGGAGGAGTGATCCGGTGACGTTGATGACGGTGGTGCCCCAGGGGTAGGCGCCACCGGTGCGGGCCTTGATGAGCCCATCGAGGAGGAGCCGTGTTGCGGCTCCGATTCCACCGGCGAGGGAGAGCGCGAGGAACAGTGCGGGTGTCATGCCGGCACCTTCCTCTGCGTGCGTCGCCGGTGGAGTGCTGCGGCGAGGGCGACTCCGGTCCAGGACGCGAGGGCACCGAGCAGGACGGTGCCGAGCGCGTAGAGGGCGGCGGGTGCGGGGTGTCCTGTGGTGAGCAGGTGGGCGGTGTCGGTGGCGAGGGTGCTGTAGGTGGTGAAGCCTCCGAGCGCTCCGGTACCGAGCAGCAGCCGTGCGGTGCGGCGTCGGCCCTCGTCGCTGCCGGCTCTGGCGAGGCTCTCCAGGAGTACGCCGAGCAGGAGCGCGCCGACGATGTTGATGGCGAAGACGACGGTGTCGAAGGCGGGATCGGCGGGGAACGCGAGGGTCAGGCCTTCCCGCGCCCCGGTCCCGACCGTGCCGCCGGCGGCGACGAGGAGGAGGTATCGCGGACGCAGGTGCACGGGTCGTGGCGTCCCGTCGGGGGCGTCGTCGACGTCGAGGTCGCTGTCGACCGGCAGCTCGGGGTCGGGGTCCGGGGGGCGGTGACGGTGGCGGTCATCAGTCACGGGGAGTGGGACCTTTCGGGAGGGGGCGGGTCAGTGGGTGAGACCGTAGTGCAGCGTGGGGTCGAGGTGTTCGATGTCGACGAGGCGGTTGTACTTCGCGACCCTCTCGCCGCGCGCGGGGGCGCCGGATTTGATCTGCCCGACTCCGGTTCCCACCGAGAGGTCGGCGATGAAGGTGTCGAGGGTCTCGCCGGAGCGGTGGGAGACCATGCAGCGCATGCCGGCGTCGTGCGCGGCCGCGATCGCGTCGAGGGTGCCGGTGATGGTGCCGATCTGATTGGGCTTGATGAGTGCGGCGTTGGAGTAGCCGTTGCGGGCTCCGTCGCGGATGCGGTCGGCGTCGGTGACGTAGAGGTCGTCTCCCACGAGCTGCACCCGGTCGCTGATGGCGTGGGCGAGGAGGGCCCAGCCCTCGTGGTCGTCCTCGGCGAAGCCGTCCTCGATGCTGCGGATCGGGTAGTCGGCGATCAGCTTCTCGTAGTAGCGGGCGAGTGCGTCGCGGTCGAGATCGGTGCCGGCGACGGTGTAGTGGCCGTCGCCGTGGAAGAAGCCGTTCGCGGCGGGATCCATCGCGATCGCGATGTCACCGGTGCCGGGCTGGTATCCGGCGTCGGTGATCGCTGCGACGAGGAGGTCCAGGGCGTCTTCGGGCCGGTCGATGGGGGGTGCGAAGCCGCCCTCGTCGCCGAGCCCGGAGGTGCCGTAGGCGGTGCGGACGCGGGCGGCGAGGGCGTGATAGATCTCGGCGCCGACCTGCACGGCCTCCTCCTCGGTGCCGGCGGAGACGGGGGCGATCATGAACTCTTGGAAGTCGAGGCCGTTCGCGGCGTGCGCGCCACCGTTGATGACGTTGAAGTGCGGGACGGGCAGGGAGGCGGTCGCCCCGGTGTGATCGGCGATCCACCGGTGCAGGGGCAGGCCGGTGCGCGCGGCGAAGGCGCGGGCGGCCGCGATGGAGACGGCGACGACGGAGTTCGCTCCGAGGCGGGCGAGGTTCGCGGTTCCATCCAGTGCTCGCAGCGCTTCGTCGATCTCGCGAAGCGAAGTCCAGGGGTGATCGAGCAGGAGGGCGCGGATCTCGCCGTCGACGGCCGCGACAGCGGAGCGGACTCCGCGTCCGCCGAACGCGGGGCCGCCGTCGCGCAGCTCGACCGCTTCGAACGCGCCCGTCGAGGCGCCCGCGGGGGCGGAGGCGTCCAGGACGGTGTCGTCGTCCAGACGCAGGGTGACAGCGACGGTCGGGAAGCCGCGGGAGTCGAGGATCTGCCGTGCGGCGACGTCGGTGATGACCAGCGGCTGTCCGGCGGGGTGGGTGACGTACTCGCCCGTCCCGTGGATGCTGGTGCGGGTGTGGCTGATGTAGGCGTTCATCAGGTTCCTCCTTCGTGGGCGAGTATGATCGCCGCCCGGTCGGCTCTTGCGGGGTCGAGGTAGCGTCCGCTCCTCGAGATCGGTGTCCCGGACGGCCCGGTGTCGTACAGGTACGGCTGACCCGTCGGGATGTTCAGATCGCGGACCGCGGCATCGCCGAGGTCCTCGAGAAGGGCGCGCAGCGCGCGCAGGGAGTTGCCGTGCCCGACGATGAACACCGTCTCGCCCTCCTGGAGGGCGGGCAGGATGCGCTCCTCGAGGAGCGGCTGCAGTCGGTGGACGACGTCACGCAACGACTCCGTCTCCGTCATCGCCTCGGCCGGCTGCCCACGGAACGCCGCGGACCTGTGCAGCTGCACGAAGGCGGCGGCGGACAGAGCAGGCGGGCGGACGTCCATCGACCGGCGCCACTCCAGGAAAGCGTCGGCCCCGTACCGGGCTCTGACGGCGCTTGTGGACAGGCCGGTGAGCGCTCCGTAGTTGCGCTCATTCAGCCGCCACTGGGCCGCGACGATCCGCGGCCGCCCTGGAAGGGCACCGGCGATGATCCGGGCCGATTCGGTGGAGCGCTGCAGGGTCGACGTGAGGATCAGATCGGGGTCGATCGATGCGTCCCTCAGTAGCGTCGCGGCCTGTCGCGCTTCGTCACGTCCGAGGTCGGTGAGGGGGACGTCGAGGACGCCGCAGAAGAGACCGTCGGCGTTGCCGGTGCTCTCACCGTGGCGCACGAGGACGAGCGGGGGATGCGCGGGCATGGGTCACCTACCTGGTCTCTGATCGAGAAGGTAGGAACCATCAGCCTCGGCGGCAGTTCGAGCTCACGCTCGGGCGGGATCCATCACCACTGCCGTCAGCCTACGCCCGCACCTCGGTCAGGACCAGGGCAGCGGCTCCGAATCATCGACCGGGGCGAAGGGGATCATGAGGGCCGGCCGGTGCTGACGGTGAGCGAGACGGGCGCCGACGGCACCGGAGAAGACCTCCTGCACGGTGCGACGCAGAGACGGCTCCTTCGTGCCGACAATGATCATGACCGCATCGACACGGTCCGCGAGCGTCGCCAGAGCGTGTGCAACGTCACCGGCCATCTGATGCGTCTGCCACGGGACACGGTCACCGACGATCCGGTCAAGCCGCTCGAGGATCGCAGGATCTGGAGCCAGCGGAGTGTCGCGGATGCACTGCGGGCGACACCGGTGCCTTCCTCCCGGGTCTGGTCCCCGCCAGCTGCCCGCGCGTACGCGCGCGGACGCTGCGGCGTACCCGAATCGGCTGCTACTGACGAAGCGCGCCTCGGGAACGAACGGTGGGATCACGCTCGACCCGACGATCGGGGTGTCGTCGAGGATGGCACGCGGTCGAACCGATCACCACGGAGACCACCGCGCGCGAGACGGTGAGAAGCAGCTCAGTCGCAAGGGGGTCTCGGATCGTCGTTGTCGCGGTTCACTCACTGCATGGATGGTCTGCCCTTCGTTGTTCTCGTCGTCATCTTTCTCGCCGCCGCCGCAGTGGTGTGGATCGCCGGCATCCAGTTGTCGAAGGCCACGGACGTTCTGGATGCGCGTCTGCACCTGGGGAGTGCGCTGGGCGGTCTGATCGTTCTCGCCGTCGCGACGAACCTGCCGGAGATCGCGATCACCGTGTCCGCCGCGCTCTCCGGGAACCTGGACGTCGCGGTCGGCAACATCCTCGGCGGCATCGCGCTGCAGACCGTGGTCCTCGTCGTCCTCGACCTGTTCGGCAAGCGCGGAAAGGGTGCGAAGCCGCTCACCTACCGTGCCGCGTCCCTCACACTCGTGCTCGAGGGGCTCGTGGTCGTCGCGGTGCTCGCCGTCGTCATCGCCGGCAGCCAGCTGCCCTCCGGACTGGAAGTGCTGCGCCTGACCCCGGACGTCGTCCTCATCGCCGGCCTCTGGGTCGTCGGGCTGCTGCTCGTGCAACGCTCCGGCAAGCACCTCCCCTGGCACGAGGACGGGCGGGCCCCCGACGCGACAGCATCCCCCGCGAAGAAGAAGACGCACCCGATGAGCACACGCAAGGCGACCATCGTGTTCACGATCTCGGCAGCGGCGACCCTCCTCGCCGGTGTCGTGCTCGAGCGCGCCGGTGACGCAGCATCCTCGCAGCTCGGTCTCTCCGGGGTGCTGTTCGGAGCCACCGTGCTCGCTCTCGCCACCTCCCTCCCCGAGATCTCGACCGGGCTGCAAGCCATCAAGCAGGGCGACGACAACCTCGCCATCAGCGACATCTTCGGCGGCAACGCCTTCCTCCCCGTCCTGTTCCTCGTCGCCACCGTCCTCTCCGGCACCGCAGTCCTCCCGCAGGCGAACTCGTCCGACATCTACCTCACCGCTCTCGCCGCCCTGCTCACCCTCGTCTACATCGTCGGACTGATCTTCCGACCCACACGCCGCATCGCCAGCATGGGACTCGACTCGTTGATCGTGCTCGCGCTCTACACCGTCGGCATCGGCGGGCTCTTCGCCATCACCGCGACATGACGTCCGCGCCGCCGTGTGCAGATCGACCAGATCGCTGTAGCTCGAGCAGACACGGCCGCGGGCGTGATCGGCGTAGCGACGAGCCGTGCACCGGTCAGCGCAACTCGTGTGCGATCTCCAGGAACGCCGCCGCGGACGACCCGATGCGATCGGACCAGATGGCGCGGAGGGGTCGCACGAGTGCTGGTCCGCGGAGGGGCACTCGTATCAGTGAGCGCGCGGCGAGATCTCTTTCGACGGTGAGGATGCTCATGACTGCGGGCGCGATGCCGGCGCGGGCGTTCGCTCGGATGATCGCCGTCGTCTCCAGGATCGCGGCGGGAGTCGTGGGTGCGAGCCCGGCGTCGTGGAGCCATGCTTCGAGGGTCGTCCGGGTGCCGGAGCCTTCTTCTCGTGTCAGCAGTGCGGTGCCGGCCAAGTCCTCGGCGCTGATACTCGCCGCGCGTGCCCAGGGGTGGTCCGGTGCTACGACGACAGCGAGTTCGTCCTCCGCGACCACGTCAGAGGAGAGCGTGGCCGTGGACGCCGGTGTCTCGACGAATCCGAGCTGCGCGGCACCGGATCGCACGAGCTCTGTGACCGTGGCTGAATTGCCGGCGATCAGCTGCACACTCACCTCGGGTGTGCGCTGTCGGAATTCGAGGAGCCAGCGTGGGAGCAGCAGTTCGGCGATGGTCTGCGACGCCGCGAGAACCAGTGAGCCGGTCGGCTGTCGCAGTGCCGCCGCGCCCGCCTCGAGGCGGCGGGACGCCTCGAGGACCGGGCCGGCCAGCTCGAGCACGAGCCGGCCCGCGTCGGTCATCAGGGACCCGATCGGAGAGCGGCGCACGAGCGGCTGCCCGATGGCGCGCTCCGCTACCCGCAGACGCGCCGAGACGGCCTGCTGGGTGACGCCGAGGGCTTCGGCAGCGCGGGAGAGCGAGCCCGCCTCGGCGACGCGTTCGAGCACCTCCAGCGTGTCGAGATCCAGGATCCGGTCCGTCAATCGCCGCGTTGCCACAAGCACTCATTGTGCCCCGCCAACACGATCGCTGTATCGGCTGGGGACGGCGATGCTCAGGCTGGAGTCATGACAACTCTCTCCCCCGCCCGCGCATCTTCCTCGATCGGGCATCCTCCGCGGTCGAGGCGCTTGTTCCGGGAGCTGGAGCATCCGGGACTGATCGTGTCGAACCTGACGCCGAACTGGTTCGCGTCGATCATGGGCACCGGCATCGTCGCGGTCGCCGCCGCGTCCCTGCCACTCCAGTTCCCCGGACTGCGGACCGGGGCCACCGTCGTCTGGGCGATCTCCGCACTGCTGCTCGTCGCGCTGACGGTCGCGACCGGGCTGCACTGGGTCCGCTACCGCGGTACAGCGATGAGGCACCACCTGAATCCGGTCCTCTCGCACTTCTACGGCGCGCCTCCCATGGCGTTCCTCACCGTCGGCGCGGGAACCCTCCTCCTCGGCAAGGACTGGATCGGCGTGCCGGCCGCTGTCACCATCGACTGGGTGCTCTGGGGTGCGGGGACTCTCGGCGGGCTGGCGACGGCGGTCCTGGTGCCCTACCTCGCATTCACCCGGCATGAGAACAAGCCCGATTCGGCGTTCGGCGGCTGGCTGATGCCGATCGTTCCGCCGATGGTGTCCGCTTCCACCGGCGCATTGCTGCTGCCGTACGCGCCCGCCGGGCAAGCGCGGGAGACGCTCCTGTGGTCCTGCTACGGCTTCTTCGGCCTCAGCCTGATCGCGTCACTGGTGGTGATCACCCTGATCTGGAACCGGCTCGCGCAGCACAAGGTAGGAGCGGCGGGGATGGTGCCGACGCTGTGGATCGTCCTCGGTCCGGTCGGACAGTCGATCACCGCTGTGAATCTGCTCGCCTCGAACGCGCCCACCGTCGTGGACGCCGGCATGGCGCGTGCGCTGCTGGTCGTGGCTCTGGTGTACGGCTTCGCGATGCTCGGCTTCGCGCTGCTCTGGACCGTCATCGCCCTCGCGATCACCCTCCGCACCGCGAAGGAGCACCTGCCGTTCAGTCTGACGTGGTGGTCGTTCACGTTCCCCGTCGGCACCTGCGTCACCGGACTGAACGGCCTCGCCCTGCACTCCGGTCTCACGGTCGTCGCCGGCCTCGCCGTGCTCTACTACGTCGGCCTGGTCGCCGCGTGGATCATCGTCGCCGCCCGCACGTTCCACGGTTCCGTGATCCGCGGCACCCTGCTCGCACCACCGCGGCCGGCCTGACCGGGATCGAGGAGCATCGTGGATGTCCGAACCCTGAACGCCCTCGCCGAGACCTGGCGGAGTACCGCGGACGCGACCGGACGCTTCGTTCCGGACTTCGATCCCCGCTCCGGCGGCACCGCCAGTCGCGTCCTGGTGCTGATGCAGTCACCCGGCCCTCGGACGATCGCCGCGGGATCCGCTGCCGTCTGCAGCGAAGACAACCTCGGGCCCACCGCCGCCGCGTTCCGGGCGGCCCGCATCGAGTCCGGACTCTCCCGCGACCACTACGTCCGGTGGAACCTCATCCCGTGGGAGATCCCTGGCCGCGTCCGCCCCGCGGACATCGAGCAGGGCCGGCTCGCGCTCGGTGAGCTGCTGGAGCTGCTGCCCGCGCTCGAAGCCGTCGTCACCTACGGGACCGTGGCGCTCGACGGGGTCATGCGCTATCTGACCCTGCACGATGATCCCCGTGTCGTCCCCGTCCTCGCGGCACCGCACCCCTCACCGGCCAACGGGCGTCACCGCGCCGACCAGCACCTCCGCTCCGTGAAAGCGCTCCGCCTCGCGAATCGTCTCGGATCCGGTCGGCGAGTCGCAGACTGACGGCACTGAAGGGAGACGTCCGCGTCTCGGTCGTCACCGGTCGCCGTGACCGATGAGGCGCTGATCTCAGACGGATCCCGTCCTCGGACCGCTGACGGGACCGGCCTGGTCGTCCACGACGTCGACGGTGTACGCCGCGCCGTGCTCGAGCGTGTGGCCGACGGTGCACTGGCGATCGACCGCCCGGTGGGTGCGCTCGGACAGTGAGGCGATCCGCTCGGGATCGAGCGCCGACAGGTCGGCGCGGATCACGGCGGCGATCGAGTCGTAGCGGTCCTCGCCCTCGGGCTTGGTCGCGGTGATGTCGGTGGTCGCCTCGAAGTCGGCTCCGAGCCGGCTGGCGAGGATGTGGTCCGAGGAGAGCATGCCGCAGGCGGCGAGGGCGAGGTGCAGCAGCTCGCCGGGCGAGAACACGCCGTCGGCGTCCGACCCGCCGATGCGGACCTCGGCTCCTCGCGCGTTGCGGCCGATGAAGCTTCTCGGGCCCTCGCGGGTGATGTGCAGCGGCGTGGTCTCGGCGCTCATGGTCTGCTCCTGTCCGGTGCCCGCGGCACCGCGGGCAGTGTCGGTGTCTCCTGCGGGTGGGCGGTGTCTCAGGTGTCGGTGCGGACGAGGGGGGAGTTCGTGCCGCGGACCCTGATGTCGACGCCGGTGATCTCCGACCGGGCGACGCCCGTGGACGCCGCCAGGTCGACGGCGCGCCGCCCGGCCGCCGTCCAGGTGGCGACGGTGATCGTGCTGCCGTCTGTGCGGGTGATCACGAGTTCGTACTCCGCGTCGGCGGGCGCATCACCACTGTAGGTGCAGCTCCACTCCAGCCGGGTGCCCCACGGCTTCCCCTCGACCTGGATGTCCGCAGCGAGAGCGGGATCGGCCGCGATCGGGTCCATCGGTTCGAGGGTCGCCTCGCTCGCCACGGGAGCGCCCGCGATGCCCGTGCCGAGAGCGACACCTCCGAAGACGGAGGCGGTGACGGCGGCCGCGACGGCGAGGGACGTCACCAGCCGGCGCCGACGTCGGCGCGTCCGGACACGGTGGGCGATGGCGGGCAGCGTCACCATCGACAGCGGCGCCTCCTCGCCGTCGTCCGATGCGCTGATGGCGAGAGCGTCCTCGACGGAGAGGCGGCCGACGATGCCGGGCAGTCCTGCCAGCTCTGCCACGGCCGCGCGGCAGGCCGCGCAGCCGCTGAGGTGCTGCTCGTACTCGAGTCGCTGATCTGCGGGGAGAGCGCCGAGGACGTAGGACGCGTCCCAGTCGCGGTACTCGTCCTCCGTCGCAGAGCTTCCGTTGTGGTCGTTCATCGGGTGACGCCCCTTTCCTGCAGAGCCAGTCGCAGTCCGCGCAGTCCGTAGTGCAATCGAGATTTCGCTGTTCCCTCGGGGATGGAGTGCCGGCGGGCGATCTCGGGGACGGTGTGTCCGAGGAAGTACGCGTCCACCACGATCTGACGATGCTCCACCGACAGCGATGCGAGAGCGTCGGCGACCAGGATGCTGTCCAGGACCGCGTCGGTGCGATCGGGGACGGCGCCGCCGCCGTCTTCGTCCTTCGCCGGCACCTCGCGTCGGCTCCGAGCGGATCGGGCGTCGTCGATGACGAGGTTGCGGGCGACGGTGAACAGCCACGCGCGAGCGGCGTCGGCGTCGCGTTCGAGGACCTGCGGGCGCTGCCAGGCCCGGACCATCGTCTCCTGCACGACGTCCTCCGTCAGCGCCGCGTTCCGAGTGAGGTTCTGCACGAAGCGCCGCAAGGCCGGGCCGTGACTCTCGTACAGCGCCGCCAGGAGCTCATCGACGGGGCGGGGCACAACGCTCACCGCCTCGAAGCGCCACGGTGCGCTCCCTCATCACGGTTGCTGCGATCACTGCCGGTCATCCCTTCCGTCCATGCCTGTCGAGAACCGGCGACCCGGCCCGACGATGCGCTTCGCTGCGCGGGGACGGGTCGCCGTCGCATCAGGACGCCGGGGTGGCGGTGCTCATGGCCGCGGCTTCCTTGTTCATCGTGCCGTCGGGGAGGAGGACGTACCAGGCGTCCTTCACACCCTGCCCGTTGACCTGGCCCGGCGCGGTGTCCTTCGCGAACCGGTAGACCGGCCATCCGTCGACGGTCAGCTGGGTCGTCCCGTCGGTGCGCGTGATCGAGCCGACCTCTCCGGTGATCCCGTCCGCGGCGGTCGTGCTGGACGCCGTCACGGCCGGCCAGGTCGTGGCGCACTCGTCGTAGCAGCTGCTGCTGCCCGAGTTCTGCGTGTCCTTCATGAACGTGTAGACGGTGTAGCCGGCCTCGTCCGTGATGATCTCGCCCAGCGGCGAGGACGCCGTCGTGAGAGCCGCCGTCTCAGCGGAGGCGGTCGCGGTGGCGGAGGCCATCGCGGTGGCGGAGGGGCTGTCGGCCGGCGCTTCCGACGAGGCGGCCGAGCCGGCGGCCGTCGAGCATCCGGCGAGAAGGACGGCGGCGAACGCCGCAGTCGTCACAGTGGTCGCGATTCGCTTGAGCATGATGCCTCCTGTAGTGCGGGGGCCGAGGTGGTCCCACCGAGGACACGACACAGCAGTCGCGGACGTTCAACGACGCGAGAAGATCGCTGGGAGAGCATCCGCGCAGCGGGCGGATTCAGTGAGAGCGACGATCCGTTGCGCGCTCCTTCGCGTGAAGGCCCGAGGCTGCGCGCTGCTCTCCACGGCGGCGTGCGAGCAGTGATCGACCATGTGCGCGACGGCTGCGGCCTGCCCGGCCGCCCGCGCGGCAGCGGTGGCGGCCCGCTCGCCCGCCTGCGTCGCGGCGCGGGCTGCGGCGTGCGCCGTGAAGGCCGCCGTGCGGCACTCGGTCATCGGAGCCTCGCCCCGCCCCCAGGCGAGGAGGACGTCGAGCGCGCGCCGGGGCCGGGCATTGTCCGGGTCCCGCTCCTCGAACGCGGGGAGGGCGCGCTCCGCGCACTCCGCCGCCCACCGCGCGAGCGCCCGGTGGACCTCCGGCTCCGGATCCGCCAAGGCCGGCTCCTCCGCTCCGCTCACGGGTCTTCCTCCGATTCCGGAGCTCAGCTGGCTCTTCCCAGATGAGGGTGTAGGTCGGCCGGGAGCGTCGGTCCGCAGATAGACGTCGAGGTCTCCCGACGACGGAGGTTCCTACACCATCCGTCCGAAAGACCTCGACGTGACCGACGCTACCCCGCCGGCCGGCTTCGGCCGCCCTGACCTGACCGCCTTCGCGTCTCATCCCAGTCGACCCTGATCGAGTCTGCTGACCCCCTCGACGAGAACGCAGCGACATCACAGCCACCCAACCCCGACCGTCCGGGAAGCCGGGACACGTCACATGACCTGTGCTGCGGGCGTGTCGAGTGGGTCGTCCAGGGGCGACGCAGGAGCGTCGACGCGACGTGCTGAGAGGTGGTTCCAGTCGAGCGCTAGGACACCGGCTACAGGCATGGCGATAGGTCAGGAACGGCGTCGCTCCCTGCGCAGGAGGGAGCGCAGAGTCTCGGCATTCGCGTAGCCGACCCGTAGCGCGATCTCGGCGGAGGTGAAGTCCGTGGTTGCTGAGAGGTGCCGAGCTCGTTCGATGCGAAGCCGTTGGACGAAGCCGAGCGGAGTGAGGTTGAGCGCCGCACGGACTCGTCGTTCGAGGGTGCGCCGGCTGGTGCCGAGCGACTGCGCGACGAAGGCGACGTTGAACGGTTCGTCCAGGCGGGCGCGCACGAAGCGTTCGAACTCGACGACGATCGGGTCCCCGTGCCGGAGATGTTCGTAGGCGACGAAGGCCGCCTGAGACGGACGCTCGTCGATGATGAGGAGCTTGGCGACATGTTGGGCCAGGTCGGGGCTGATCGATCGCACGAGTGAGAGCGCGAGGTCGATGTGGGCGAACGCGGCGCCGGCGGTGACGAGGTTCCCGTCGACCACGACCATGGTGTCGAGATCGAGGGCGACGGTCGGATAGCGCTTCAGGAACTCCGGCCCCAGGAACCAGCTGGTCGTCGCCCTCCGATGATGCATCCGTCCGGTCTCGGCGACAGCGAACACGCCGGTGCACGCCGCGGCGATCCGGGTGGTCGCCTCGTCGAGGCGCCCGAGCGAGGCGATGACCGAACGAGCATCTCGGCTCTGGAGGACGTCGTTGGTAGCGGCGGCCGTAAGGGTTCCAAGCGCAGGGACGACGACCACGTCGAACTCTCCGGACTCCGACAGCGGGTGGTCCACCGACAGGGTCATCGCTGCCGTCGTGGTCACTCGCCGTTTCGGTCCGAGGATGGCGAGTTCGATCGGGTCGATCCTCGGGTCGACATCGCCGCGGGCTCCGTCGGCCACCCGCACGATGTCGATGATCGACGCGATAGCCGAACCGAAGCAGCCGTCGATCGCGATCAGTCCGATACGCATGACGTAAACAATAGCAATACTGCCGTATACGCCACTCCCCACCGGCCCTCGCTCGTCATAGGCTGAACTCGTCCCACGAAGAACCCCGACGTCAAGGAGAGTCCCTCATGTCCACACCCGCATCACTTCCGTATGCCTTCGTCGCCAAGATCGTCGCGGCCGATGGACAGCACGACGCGGTCGCCGATCTGCTCGCCGGCGCTGTCGCACTCGCCAACGAAGAAGTAGGAACGATTGTCTGGTTCGCGGTCAGGACCCACGCCGACACCTTCTGGATCTTCGATGCATTCCCCGACGAAGCCGCTCGCGACGCCCACGCCAACGGCGCCATCGTCGCAGCCCTGATGGCCAACCAGCACCTCCTCGGCGCAGCACCCGAGATCCTGGCGGCCGACGTCCTCGCGTCCAAGCTCCCGTAGTCCGCCAACGCACGAGACGATCGCGCCCCGCCGAGCCGTCGCCAGGTCGCGACGCAACGCCACGCTGCGTTGCCGAGCGGTGCAAGGCCTTTCGGCACACGGACAGGATGCCGGCCGCGAGCGCTCAGCCGGCGAGGGGTCCGTCGCAGAGGAGAGCGATGTCGGTGTCGGGCAGAGCCGTGAGGCCAGCGCATCGCGCGACCACCAGAACGGTTCGCCGGAGCCGCCTGTCGGATTCGAACGGACGACCTAATGACGTCGGCTTTGCGTCTATCGCTCGATGCGCCCACTGGGCGAACGAGCCGCTGACCTGCGCAAACGCCGAGCGTGGAGGACGCCGCCATCCGGTGGTGACCGACGACGACCGACCAGTACCGACCGTTTCACCGGAGCTTGCGGCGGCGTCGAAGCCGAGCAAGCTCCATCCTTCTAACTCACCGCGCCCTCCTCCTCGCCGGCCCCGTCGTCGGCGAAGACGTTTCAGGGGTCTTCTCAGATGACGGTGTAGGTCGGCCGGGCGCGTCGGTCCGCAGATAGACGTCGAGGTCTCCCGACGACGGAGGTTCCTACGCCATCCATCCGAAAGACCTCGACGTGTCCGACGCTACCCCGCCGGCCGGCTTCGGCCGCCCTGACCTGACCGCCTTCGCTCGACTCGACGGCCTCGGTCTGCACACCGGCGCGGACCTGCTCACCGACAAGCAGAGCGACAGGCTACGCGCGCTGTTCGTTGATGACGCTCACGTCGAGGTCGAGGCGACCTGGGGTGTCTACCAGCGCATGATCGCCGCCTATCGCCACGAGGACCGGCAACGTGGCCGCGAGCTCATGGAGAAGCTGATCACCGACCTCAGCGCCGGCGTCCCCAAGGTGCTCACCGAGCTCACCACCCTGGGCCGGACCCTGAAGAAGCGAGCCGCTGACGTGCTCGCCTACTTCGAACGACCCGGCACCAGCAACGGGCCGACCGAGGCGCTCAACGGACGGCTCGAACACCTGCGCGGCTCCGCACTCGGGTTCCGCAACCTGACCAACTGCATCGCCCGAAGCCTGCTCGAGACCGGCGGCTTCAGACCCCAACTCCTACACCCCCGATTGGGATGAGCCGCTCAGCTCCGGCGCGGCCGCCCCGTGAAGTGCTTCACCCCGTAGACCAGGAGGAGCAGGATGCCGCTCAGCTGCAGGGCGAGCGAGAAGCCGGAGGCGAATTCACCGGCCGGCCACACCAGCCTCAGCACCAGCGCGACGAACATCGCTGTGACTCCGACCACGAACAGGACTCGATTCCGCATCCGTCGAGTCGACCATCCGCACGCGGGCCCTGGCCAACCGCCAGTGCTCAGCTCAGGCGCTCGGTCAGGTGGACGGTGACGACGTCGCCGAGGTCCTTGCCGATCGTCTTCCTCAGTTTCGCGCTGATCGACAGCATGTGACCGCCGGCGCCGGTCGGCAGCAGGCTCGCCGTCACCGGCTCGCCGTCGACGGTGGCGACCACCCTCACGGACCTCCCTGTGCCGAGCAGCTCGACGGAGCCGGGCACCTCGACGCACGACCAGAGGTCGCCCTTCACGGCGACACCGATCGGGGCGGTGAAGGCGAGGTCCAGGGGGCCGGCGCTCATGCGCTCTCCTCCGCGGACGCCGCGCTCTCGCCGGAGGAGCCCTGCCCGCTGTACCGGTCGAGGATCTCGTCGTACATCGCGGCGTCGAGCAGACCATCGGACAGGGCCCGGCGGACCTCCTCGAACTCCCCGGGGTCGAGGGTCGTCCAGTCGAAGCCGTCGCTCGGCGACCCGGGCCGGTAGCGCCGGCGGCCGAGCTCGTCGACGGCCTGCTCCCGCGTCAGCTCCCCCGCGGCGAATCGCTGCGCGATCCCGTACGGTGTCGCGCCGGAGAAGCCGGAGCGCACGTGCGGCAGCGCGGCGGCCCCCTCGATCCCGTCGGACACCTCGTCGATCGACATGCGGACCCCTCCCGTCCGAGGGTCCACCGACCCTCCCGTCGACCCTACGACGAGACGTCGCATCCCGGTCGGGCCGGGCGACGCGCACTGCCCTCGACAGGCGGCTACCGTTCCTCCATGACCGGACGCGCCGCTACGTCCCGGCACGAGTTCCGCGTCGACTCGCGCACGCTCGTCGCCCACGACTTCCTCGGCACTCGAGCCCCCAGGGCTGCAGTCGTCTGGTGCGGAGGGACACCGCACACCGGCGCACTCCTCGCTCCCCACGTCGACGCCGCTGCGGCGCGCGGCATCCGGCTCGTCTCCGTCGCCCGTCCCGGCTTCGGCGGCTCGATGCGGGCTCCCGGACGGAGCATCGCGGACGCGGCCGCCGATGTGCTCCGCGTCGCCGACCTGCTCGCGATCGAGCGCTTCCTGGTGACGGGCTACTCCGGCGGCGGCCCGCACGCGCTGGCCGTCGGGGCTCTCGGAGGTGATCGCGTCCTGGGCGTCGCGACGTTCGGCAGCCCGGCGCCCTTCAGCGACGACGGAGCGTGGTTCGACGGCATGCAATCCGGGCGCTCTCCGCAGCGCGCGCAACGGCCGGGCTGCGCGCGAGGAGTGGGAGGAGACGGCCCGCTTCGATCCGGAGCAGTTCACCGGTGACGACTACTCGGCCCTCGACGGCCCGCTGACGGCGCTCGGCGCAGAGGCCGGACGCGCCTCGGAGCTCGAACAGGGCGGGAGCGTCGACGACGACCTCGCTCTCGTCGTGCCCTGGGGAGTCGACCTCTCGCGCCTGGCGGCGCCGGTCCTCCTCCTCCACGGCGCCGCGGAAGGGTGGTCCCGGTCGCGCACGCGGAGCGGATCCGCCGCCTCCACCCGGCTGCGGAGCTCACGATCCGGCCCGGTCGAGGCCACATCGGCGTCCTGCTCGACTGGCCGGACGTCCTCGACCGCCTCCTCGCGGACGGGACCCCCGGGGACCGCCCCGGCAGCGGAGGCTGAGCGTCTCATCGCGGCCGGCAGCGGATCCGACGCGCAAGGTGGGCCTGGAAGGGCCACGCTTCGGGAGGGCTCCCTCCGCGAGGATCACGGCATGGCCCCCCACACGGATCCCCGCCGATGACTCTGCAGGACCTCGCCGACGAGCTCGCCCAGGCTCTCGACCGCCCGGTGACGATCGAGGACGCCTCGAGCCGGGTACTGGTGGCGACGCGCGCGCGCGAGGAGGCGCCCCGCGACGGGGTGTTCCCCGTCCAGGATCCGCGGGGCCGGCTCGCGACCCTCCTCCTCCCCCGGGAGCGGCCCGCGCCGCTCACTCCGGCCGAGTACTCGCTCATCGACGCGGCCGTCGGAGCGATCCGCCGCCTCCTCGGCCCCTCGACGCGGGCGGGCGGCAGCTCCCGGCGCGCGGACGTCCTCGCGGCGCTCCTGTCGGGCGACGGCGGCACCCGGCGCGCCTCCTTCGCCGAGGCGGTCGAGCGCCGCTGGCTGCGCCGGGACGCCCAGACCGTGGTCCGCGCGGTGCGGCTGACCGGCCCGACCGGCTCCCTGCAGCGGACGGCGCTGGCGCGGCGGATCGACGCGAGCGCCGCCTCCGGCCTGACGTTCCTCGGCGACCAGGAGGGTGTGCTGTTCTTCGTGAGCGTGGAGGCGCCCGAGGCCGCCGCGGAGGCGGACGACGTCCTGCGGGCGGAGGCGCGCGGCCGCGGCACGGCCGTCGACGCGATCGGCTCGGCGCGCTTCGACGTCCGCGACGACGACCTCCTGCCGACTGCCGAGCGGGCCGCTCTCGCGGCGACCATCGTCGGCTCCCTGCCCGACGGCCGTAGCCGGGCCGACATCGCCGAGCTCGGGGCCTGGGTGCTCCTCGCCTCGATCGGGGCGGACAGCTCGCAGCTCGCCATGCTCTCGCCGGCCGCGGCGACGCTGCTCGAGCGGGGCGACGAGGTGCAGCGGCGGACCGTGGAGGCCTACCTCGACGTGCGCGGCAGCGTGCGGGAGGCGTGCGGGCTCCTCCACATCCACCGCACCACGCTCTACTACCGTCTCGACAACCTGCCCGAGGCGGTCCGGGACGCGCTCGACGACGGCCTCGCCCGCAGCACGCTGCACCTCTGCCTCAAGCTGATGAAGTTCCGCGACGGGCTCGAGCGGCGGCGTGCCTCGTGATTGTGCCCGGGGACCTCCCGCAGGTCCGCCTCTACGGGCGGCGCGAGAGCCGCGACGCGTGGGAGATCCGCGACCTGCTCTCGCGCAGCGTCGTCTCGTTCTCGTGGACGCCGATCGACACGGACGAGCAGTGCCTCGCCGTCGCCGGGCACCCGCTCGCCACCGCGTCGCTCCCCCTCGTGGTGTTCCCGGACGGCAGCCGCGCCTCCGATCCGACGCTCGCCGAGGTCGCGGCCCGGCTCGGCTGGGTCGGCTCGCCGCGGCTCGCCGAGTACGACCTCTCCATCTACGGAGCCGGTCCGGCCGGGCTCTCGGCCGCCGTGTACGCCGCCTCGGAGGGGCTGAAGGTCGTGGTCCTCGAGCGCTCGGCGATCGGCGGGCAGGCCGGCTCCAGCAGCCTGATCGAGAACTACCTCGGCTTCCCGCACGGGATCGCGGGAGCCGATCTGGCCGAGCGCGCGCGGCAGCAGGCCGTCTCCTTCGGCGCCGAGCTGCTGCGGATGCGCGAGGGGATCCGCGGGCGCTTCGCCGACGACCGGATCCACGCGCTGCTCGCCGACGGGACGACCGTCGTCGCCCGCACCAACATCTGCGCCACGGGCATCCAGTGGCGCCGGCTCGGCCTCGAGCGCGAGGACGAGCTGCTCGGCGTCGGCCTCTACTACGGTGCCGGCACGAGCGAGGCGCCGCTCTGCGAGGGCGAGGACGTCGTGGTCGTCGGAGGCGGCAACTCGGCCGGGCAGGCCGTGATGAACCTCTCGGCGCACGCGCGGCACGTGACCATGCTGGTCCGCGGCCCGGATCTGGCCGACAGCCTCTCCTCCTACCTCGCGGAGCGCGTCGTCCGGCAGCCGAACGTGACGATCCTGCTCGACTCGCGCGTCACCCGCCTGCACGGCGCCGACGCCCTCGAGTCGATCGAGGTCGAGAACTCGGCGACCGGCGCGCACGGGGCGCTGGCCACCTCCCACCTCTTCGTCTGCATAGGGGGCGAGCCGGATACGACGTGGGCGGCGGAGACCGCGATCGTCCGCGACTCCGGCGGCTACCTCGTGACGGGACCGGACCTCGCCGGCGAGCACGCGGCTCGCGACTGGCCGCTCGAGCGGGCGCCGTTCTACCTCGAGACGAGCGTCCCCGGCTCCTTCGCCGCGGGGGACGTGCGCCGCAGCTCGGTCAAGCGCGTCGCCTCCGCCGTCGGCGAGGGCGCGATGGCCGTCACCTTCGCCCACCGCCACCTGCAGGAGACCTCGTGAGCCGCCGGCTGCCGACGGTGCGCCACGGCGTCGGCTTCTGGATCGTCGCCGCGACCTTCCTGCTCGTGATGGCGTACTCCACGGTGCCGACTCCGCTCTACCCGCTCTACCAGCAGCTCGACGGCTTCCCGCCGTTCGTGATCACCGTCGTCTTCGCCGCCTACGCGGTCGGAGTGATCGTGAGCCTGTACCTCGCCGGTCACGTCAGCGACTGGCTCGGCCGCCGCCGAGTGCTGCTGATCGCGGTGCTCGTCTCGGCGGTCTCGGCCGTGCTCTTCTCGCTGACGACGGAGGTGCCTGGGCTGATCGTCGCCCGCTTCGTCAACGGCGTCAGCATCGGGATGCTCACCGCCACCGCGACCGCCCACCTCGGCGAGCTGCGCGCCCGCGCCCGGCCGGACGAGAACACGATCGTCGCCGCGTCGATCTCGGGCGCGGTGAACCTCGGCGGGCTCTCGCTGGGCCCGCTGCTCGGCGGGGTCTTCGCCGAATTCCTGCCCGATCCGCTCCTCCTGCCGCACCAGGTGTTCCTGGTCGCGCTGCTCGTGGCGGGCCTCGCGCTGCTCCTCGTGCCCGAGACGGTCGACGTGCCGGAGACGGCGCCCGCCTACCGGCCGCAGCGGCTCTCGGTGCCGGCGGATACGCGCCGGGCGTTCCTGCTCGCGGCGTTCGGAGCGTTCTCGGCCTTCTCCGTCCTCGGCCTCTTCACCTCGCTCGCACCGACGTTCCTGGTGCAGACCTTCCAGGTGCGCGACCACCTGCTGGCCGGCGCGACGTCCTTCGCCGTGTTCGCCTCCGCGGCCCTCGGCCAGCTGCTGCTCGTGAAGGTGGGGACGCGCCTGCAGCTCTCGATCGCGGTGGCGGGCTGCGCGGTCGGGCTCGCGGCGGTCGCGGCCGGAGCGATCGCTCCGCAGCTGGGAGTGTTCCTCGCCGGCGCCGTCGTCTCGGGCTTCGGGGTGGGGCTGCTCTTCAAGGGGTCGATCGGCACAGCGGTCGCCCTCGCGGATCCCGCCCGCCGGGGCGAGACCCTGGCGGTGGTGTTCCTGGTCGCGTACACGGGACTCGCGGTGCCCGCACTGGCGGCGGGAGCGGCGCTCGACCTCGTCGCCGCGACGATCGTGCTGACGGTGTTCGCGGCGCTCGTGCTGGCGGCGACCGCGACGGCCGGCGTGCTGCTGCGCGCCCGCAGCGCGGCGGCCGGGCGATGAGCGGCGGAGCGGGGCGGCGCTGCGGGGTGCGGGCCGGCGGCCGTCCGGGTGCCGGCCGCGTGCACCCCGGACGGCCGCCCGCCGCGTCAGAAGTCCTCGCGCCGCTCCTGCTCGGCCTCGGCGGCCGGCTCGAGCGCGGCGAGATCCCCGAGCGCGAGTCGCAGCTGGCGCAGCAGCCACTCCTCGGTCAGCGCACCCGCGTCGAGCGCGTCCAGCCGGCGGAGGCGCTCGGCTGCCGACCCGGTGAGGTCGGCGGGCGTCCCCGCGCTCATGCGCCGTACCCCGCTCCGCGGAGCAGGCGGCGCAGGTCGACGAGCTGCTGCTCGTCCACGTCCTTGTGGTGCGGCCGGTGGAGGGTCTCGGTCGTCGAGCCGACCGTCACCGAGAAGGCGCCGTCGTGCTTCTCGTGGACGGTGCCGACGGCCTCGAGCAGCGTCAGCACGTCCGCCCAGAGGACGTTGTGGCTCGGCGAGTCCTCGAGCAGCCGCTCGAGGGTGTCTCGCTGGTTCGAGTGGAGGTGGCGGGTGTCGGTCATGAACGGCCCTTCGGTGTCTGCGCACGCGCCCCGGTGGCGGTGCTCGGCGTCGCGTCCGACGGTAGGCGCGCGGGTGGAGCCGGTGCGCGAGTCGGATGACTCGAAGAGCGGACGCCGCGGGGCGTCCCCGCGAGAGGCGCGGCCGTGAATCCGGAGCCGGGCGACCGCGTCGACGAGGAGGAGCATCCCCGCACGCCCGCGCTGCCCGAGGCCGCCGTCTCCGCCGCGTCGCTCCCGGACCGGCCGGCCGCGTTCCTCAACGCCCTGCTGACCGAGCACTTCGTGCTGGAGTCGGCGCGCGGCATCACCGTGACGGAGTCGAGCAGCCGCGCCTCGCTCTACCTGACGATGCTCTCCAGCTCGCTCGTGGCCTTCGGCTTCCTCGCCCCGACCCGGTACGCGATGGGGTTCCTCGCGGTGATCATCCCGGTCGTCGTGCTGCTGGGGGTGTTCACCTACGAGCGGCTGGTGCAGACCTCGATGGAGGACATCGCCGCGCTGACGGCCATCCAGCGCATCCGCCGCTACTACGGGACCCTGCTGCCGGGCGCGGGCGCCTACTTCGCGGTGCCGCGCGGCCGCCACGCGCCGAACGAGCTGCTCGAGATCGGCCGGCGGCAGAGCTGGCGGGGCATCTTCTTCACGATGTCCTCGGCGATCGCGGTGGTCAACTCGATCGTGGCGGGCGCCGGAGTCGCGCTCGCGCTGACGCAGAGCGGCGCGGACGAGGTCCCCGCGATCGCGTGCGGGATGGCGGCCGCGGTCGTCCTCGCCGTGCTGCACGGGGTGTACCAGTTCCACCGCTACCGGCAGATGCGGCTGCGGATCGCCGAGGCGGAAGCGCTGGACGGGGTCGAGAGGGGGTGACGGGGCGGGGCCCGGCCGGCGGGCGGCGTCCTGAGCTGACGGGCGCACTTGAGGCGCCGCGTCGGCCGCCGGCTGGGCAGCTGGCTCCGACCTGCTCCCGCGACTGCTCCCGCGACTGCTCAAGAGTTGTCGCAGTCGACGCCCAGTGCGACAACTCCTGGACTCTCGTGGCGATCGCTCCTCGGCGGGCCGCCGCGACCATCCAGAAGTCGCCGTAGTCGGTCGCGAGTACGGCGACTCCTGACTACTCGCCGCCTGTGGACGTGCGCAGGGAGCCGGCGGCCGGCGACTGTCCAGGAGTTGTCGCAGTCGATGCCGAGTGCGACAACTCCTGGACTCTCGCGAAAGTCCTGCGCTCTCGCGGAGGCGCGCGGCTCAGCCGCGCTCGGCGCGCTCGGCGAGGAGGTACTGCCAGTCGCGCGGCACGCGGTCCTTCGGCCCCGGGGTGGTCTGGCTCGCCGGGTGGCTCTGCGGGTCGGCCAGGGCGGGGCCGTCGGCGTAGTCGTCGGTCCGGTAGTCCCAGAACCAGTCCTCGCCGGGCTCGAAGCTGCGGATGACCGCGTGGCCGGTCGAGTGGTAGTGGGCCGTCGCGTGGCGGTTCAGCGAGTCGTCGCAGCAGCCGATGTGCCCGCAGAGCGCGCAGCGGCGCAGGTGCAGCCACCACGAGCCGGACTGCTCGCACTCGACGCAGCCGGGGCCGCTCGGCGGGACGGAGGGGTCGATCATCTGCTGCGACGTCATGCGCTCAGCATGCGCCTCCCGCGGCGGCAGGCACCAGGTCGGATGACTCGATCCTGCGGCTCCGTCACGCGCTCCGGGCGTCCTCGAGGCGGAGGAGCGCGTCGCGGAGCCCGGCCCGCGAGGTCACCCCGAGCTTGGGGAAGATCCGGTACAGGTGCCCGCTGACGGTGCGGGGCGAGACGAAGAGCTGCTGGGCGATCTGCTTGTTCGAGAGCCCCGCGGCGGCCAGCGAGACCACGCGCCGCTCCTGCTCGCTGAGGTCGGCGGCGACCGGCGCCTCCCCCGCTCCGCCCGCCGCCCGCAGCTCGTGCTGGGCGCGGGCGAGCCAGAGCTCGGCTCCCACCGCGGCGAACCCCGCGGCGGCCTGGCGGAACCGGGTGCGCGCCTCCAGCGGGCGCATCCGGCGGCGCAGCCACTCGCCGTGGCAGAGCTGGACGCGTGCCCGCTCGAACGGCCACTCCTCGGAGGCCGGGTCGAGGGAGCGCTCGAAGAGGGCGCCCGCGCCGCCGGTCGGATCGAGGACCGCGGTCGCCGCGAGGGCGAGCATCCGCCCGCGGGGAGCGAGGGGCCGCGCGGCGAGTTCCGCCGCGGCCGCCGCCAGCTCGGCGCAGTGCTCGGGCAGGCGGAGGCGCGAGGCGGCTTCGGCGGCGTCGAGGAGCTCCAGCGGATCGCCGCCGGCGCGGGAGGAGGAGCGGGCGTGCGCCTCCTCGAAGCGGCCGCCGCCGAGGTCGAGCGAGCACAGGGCGTGATCGGCGGCGCGCGCGACCGACGCCGCTCCGTGCCGCAGCGCCCAGGCCGTCGCGCGCTCGGCGCACTCGAGGGTGCGTGCGCGGTCGCCCTGCAGGGCGTGGATCCGGGCTCGAGTCGCGTCGATCAGCGCGCGCACGGCGGGCAGGTCGTCGGCGCGGGCGGCGGCGCGGTCGAGGTCGGCCGAGGCGTCGTCGAGGCGACCGCCGTCGAGTGCGGTGGTGCCGCGGCGGAGGAGGGCGAGGGCGCCGGGCAGGCCGTCCGCCTCCTCCCCGCCGTCGAGGAGCCCGGCGAGGCGGTCGCGGCGCTCGTCCGAGACCTCGAGCAGCGACCAGGCGAGGTGCAGCGCGACCGTCTTCCACGGGTCGCCCGTGACCGCGGAGTCCTCGGCGAGCCGCAGGCGGCGCTCCCACTCCTCGTCCGGGACCGGCCGCACGCAGGCCTCCACGAGGCGCAGGACGGGATCGAGGGGGTGCTCCTCGCCGACGGCGAGCGCCTCCTGCCACCACGCGGGATCGCCGCGGAGCATGCAGGCGAGGTGGAGAACGGTCGCCAGCAGGTCGGCGGCGGCGTCGTGAGGGGCGACGCGGTCGGCGGAGAGGCTGCCGGCGTCGTCGCGGGAGGCGTCGGTCTCGGCGGGAGCGACACCGCCGACAGGAGAGGCACCACCGACAGGAGAGGCACCACCGACAGACGAGGCACCGCCGGCGAGCGAGGCACCATCGACTCCCGAGTCCCCTCGCCCCACCCGAGCGCCGAGCCCCCGGAGGGCCGCGCGGCGGACCCCGCCCACGTCCCCCGCGCGGAGCAGCGCATCGGCCAGCCGCGCCGCCTCGACGCCGGCCCCGGGAACCCCGCCGACCTCCCGCGAGCGCTCGACCACCCGCTCGAGGGCCGCCGCGTCGCCGGTGAAGGCCGCGACGGCAGCCGCGCGCGCCTCGAGCTCCTCCCGCAGAGCAGCACCGCGCGCACTCGACCGCGCCTCGGCGAGGAGGAGCAGCGCCTCCTGCGGCCGACCCGCGCGGAGTCGCTCCTCCGCCGCGTGCCTCAGCAGCCGCGCCCGCTCCTCCGGCCCGGCCGCGTCGTCCGCCGCGAGCAGCAGGCGGAGGTGCGGGGCCGACTCCGGGCGCTCGGCGAGCCGCCTCCGTGCCGCCCGCAGCGCTCGGGGCGACGCCGTCGAGAGCACCACCGCGCGGACCACCGGGTCGCGGAACGCACGGCCGCCCGCCGTCAGGATCCCCGCCTGCACCAGGGCGCGGTCCCCGTCTCCGGGGGCCGACCCGATGCTCTCCGGGAACTCGGCGCCCGCCACCGCGGCGACCAGGAGCGCCTCCCGGCACTCCTCCGACAGCGGAGCCAGCAGGTCGAGCACCCGGGTCTCGGCCTGCTCGAGCCGCGGGTAGACCGGGAAGGGCGAGGGAGCGTCCTCGTCGGCCCAGGCCCGCCCGAGGACGTCGAGGAGCAGCGGATTCCCCTCCGCGACCCGCAGCAGGCGCGCCTCGACGGCGAGCGACCGCCGGCCGCCGTGGGCGCGCAGGAAGCCGCAGGCCGCCTCCGCGTCGAGGGGCTCGGTGCGACGGTGCCGGAGGCCCTCCCAGCCGGCGAGGACGCGCCGGTCGCCGGTGGCGAGGAGGCAGGCGGCGCCGACCTCGTCGACCAGCCGGGTCACCAGGGCCTGGAGGGTCTCGCGGGCGGCGACGTCGAACCGCTCCCAGTCGTCGACGACGATCAGGAAGCCGGGGTCGCAGGGCGAGGCGGAGGAGTCGCGCACCCGCTGCAGACGGCCGATCAGCGTGGCGAACAGCGCGAGCGAGGACGCGCCGATCACGGCGTCGCCCCGGTCCGGCCGCACCTCCACGACCTCGCAGCCGGCGGCGCGAGCGGTGGCCGCGGCGGAGCGCAGCATGTGCGTCCGGCCCGAGCCGATCCCGCCCTCGACCACCAGGAGCCGCTCCCGCGCGGGCGACGCCGAGCTCAGCATCCGGACCACCACGTCCTCGGGGGCGCTCGGGTGCGCGGGCGGCGAGGAGAGTGCACTGATCGTCATCGCGACTCCTGAGGGACGGGTTCCGAGGACCCCATGCTGACCGCCGGGCGCGGGCGCGCTCTCCTCCCTCTGTCGGAACCCTCCGGAGCGCTCCCTCTGGCGAACCGTCCCGAGCGCCCGGCCCCCGGTCGGCGCCGGGCAGGAGGCGCAGCAGGGCAGTGGGCCCCGCGAGCGCCCGACGGTACTCTGTGTCCCACCGGACGACCGGTACGGCCCCACCCCCGCACGACCGCCGCTCGACCCGGCGGGTGATCCGATGGAGTCGCACGATGAGCTCTCGCAGCCCCCTCGCGGAGTTCCTCCGCGCTCGCCGGGCGGCGCTGCGGCCGGAGCAGGTCGGCGTGCCGACCGCGGGCACCCGGCGGCGGGTGTCGGGCCTGCGCCGCGAGGAGGTCGCCGACCGCGCCCGGATCAGCCGCGACTACTACCTCCGCGTCGAGCAGGGGCACGCGGTCGCCCCGTCCGACCAGGTGCTGAACGCCCTCGCCGAGGCGCTCGCCTTCGACGAGTTCGAGCGCGCCTACCTCTTCCGGCTCGCCCGGCTGCGCCCCGGGCCGCGCGATCCCGACTCTCCTCCGCCGGGCCAGGGCGTGGAGTCGCTGCTCGCCCACTGGCCGAGGACCCCGGCGTACGCGTTCGACCGCAACCTCGACGTCCTCGGCGCGAACGACCTGATGAGCCGTCTCGCCCCCGACAAGGGCGTGCCCGGCGCCAACATGCTGCTCTCCACCTCCCGCGGCTATGCGCGCGCCGTGGCGAACGGCGACCCGCCGGACCAGCTGCAGGCGTGGGGCCAGGTCTTCCGCGAGCTGATCGCCGCACTGCGGTTCTACAGCGTCCCCGACGATCCGCGGCTGCACGAGATCGTCGGCGAGTGCTCGGTCGAGAATCCGCTGTTCCGGTCGATCTGGGCCGAGTACCGGGTCCGCCCCTTCACCCACCGGTGGATCCGCGTCCACGTCGAGCCGTTCGGCTGGCTCGACCTCGAGATGCAGACCCTGGAGCTCGCCGGCGCTCCGGGCCGGTACGTCGTGACCTACCTCGCGGCAGCGGGGACTCCGGCGGCCGCGGCCGTCGACGTCCTCGCCTCGCTGCGGCACGCTCCGGAGGCGGGCACCGCGCTGGCCGCCCCGGCCGGCGCCTGACTCGTGGCGGCGAGCCGCGCGAGCGCCTCGCGGCCCGCCGCGTCACCCGCCTCGAACAGGAGCAGGAGGCGCGCGCCGTCCCGGACCACCCGGTAGTCCATCGGAACGGAGCCGACCGCGGTGTCGAGGAACACGACCGACCCGCGTGCGTCGGCCTCCGCCCCGGCCGCCCACGAGTCCGCGAACCGCGGGCTCCTCGCCGAGAGCTCCCCGACGACCGTCAGGAACTCCCGGTCCCCCCGATGCCGCTCGAGCGAGTCGCGGAGCATCGCCGCGACCTGATCGGCGGCGGACCCCCAGCAGGGCAGGTCCTCGACCTCGGACGAGTCCAGGAAGGTGAAGCGGGCGATGCTCACTCCCGGGGCGAAGGCGGGCGAGAGCGCCCGCGCGAGCGGAGTCGCGGCCAGCACCCGCAGGTGCCGGTCCAGCAGCACCGCCGCCCTCCCCGCCCACGGCAGGAGCGCCGCCTCGTGATCCTCCGCCATGTCCCCGTCCCCTCAGCGCGTCCCTCCCTCAGCGCAACGGAGTGATCCCCTGCGTCCCGGGCGGGAAGGTCGCCAGCACCTCCTCCGGGATGTTCAGGTGCTGCGCGACCAGCGACGGCGGCAGGTGGCTCAGCCACTGGGCGAGCGACACCTCCTCGTAGCGGGAGCTCTTGAAGGTCTCGATGTAGACGAGCGTGTCGTCGCCGGTGTTCTCCACGTAGTGGCCGAAGTTGCGGCGCACGACGCCCACGTCTCCGGCGTGGAAGTCGGTCGTGTTGGCGTGCGGGCCGGTGTTGAAGACGGTCATCCGAGCGGATCCGCGGAGGTAGTACTGCCACTCGTCGGCGTTGGGGTGCCAGTGCAGCTCGCGCATCGAGCCGGGCTCGACGGTCGTCAGCGCGGCCGAGACCGTGCGCGAGGCCGGGAAGTTCGTGCTGTCGGCGATCTGGATCCGGCCGCCGCTGTTCTGGTGCACGGGCTCGGAGCGGGAGAGCCGGAAGATCACCGCCTCGTCGCCGTCCTGCACCCCGGCCGCGGCCCGGTCGGCCTGGAGGTCGCCGGGCACGTCGCCCGGGAAGATCCAGAGGTCGTGCAGCGGGATGCCGCGGAAGACCTCCTGCGCGACGCCGAAGTTCTTCGCCAGCACGTCCGGCGGCGTGTGCGCGAACCAGTCGGTGAGCAGGAGCGTGTTGCTCTCGGACTGCTCGCCGTCGTCGAACGCGAGCACGAACTCCGCCCCGTCCGGGCCGAGGCCCTGCAGGGAGTGCGGCAGGCCGGGCGGGAAGTACCAGAGGTCCCCCTCCTGCACGTCGTCGACGCTGGGCCGGCCGGTGCGGCTGAGCGTGGTGATGCGGCAGTTCCCCTTGGTCATCAGCGCCCACTCGGCGCTCTGGTGCCAGTGCAGCTCGCGGATCCCGCCGGCCTCGAGGTACATGTTCACGCCGGCGATCTCGTTCGAGATCGCGAAGTCGGCCTGCGTGAGCTCGCGCGCCCAGCCTCCCCGCTGCACCCGCCGCGGCGAGATGTTGAAGGAGGACCAGAAGAACGGCTGCGTGCTGATGTCCGTCGCGGGCGCGGCGATCTGGTTCGGGAACAGTCCCTCCAGGACGCGGTTCTGCGGGCCGGTCATCGTGTTCGCCGAGGGATCGCCCTCGGTGTTCACGATCCCCTCCTGGGGGAGGTCCGGGTCTCCGAAACCGGGGGTCTCGTGGTGCGGAGCGGTGCTGTCGTCGGGTTCCACGGCGTTCTCCCTGCTGATCGTCCTGCGCGCCTGCGCTGCTCCGATCCCACCGCTCCGGCCCGGGCGGCACCACGGTCATCCGACTCGATCCGCGCCCCGACGACCGGCCCGGGTCAGCCGCCCAGGCCCTCGAGCACGTCCCGCGAGGGCACGAAGTAGACCCCGCCGGTCGTCGCGGTCGAGAAGTCGAGGAGGCGGTCGTGCCGGCCCGCGGGCACGCCGACGAACATCCGCGTCAGCATCGTCTCGATCACCGACAGGTCGGCGGCCAGGCCGAGGAAGTACGTGCCGAACTCGCCCCTGCCGGGCCGGCCGAAGGGCATGTTGTCGCGGAGGATGTCGTGCTCGGTCCCGCCGGCGTCGACCACGGTCGCGAGCCCCTTGTGCGAGAGCTGCGCCGGATCGTCCTCGCGCTCGACGTTGTCGGCCTTCCTCCGACCGATGACCCGCTCCTGCTGCTCGGTGGTGAGCGCGTGCCACGCCGTCAGGTCGTGCAGGTACTTCTGCACGACCAGGTAGCTGCCGCCCGCGAACGCCGCGTCCTCCGCGCCGATCAGCGCGACGCGGGGCAGCGCCTCGCCGGTCGGATTCTCGGTGCCGTCGACGAAGCCCAGCAGGTCGCGGTTGTCGAAGTAGCGGAAGCCGACCACCTCGTCGCGGACGACGACGTCCTCGCCGAGCGCGTCGAGCAGGAGGCGCTCGAACTCGAAGCAGGCGTCGTCCCGCTCCGCCCGGATGTGGAACAGGAGGTCGGTCTGCGTCGAGACGGCCGTGTGCGCCGCGCCGACCACCTCCCGGAACGGGTGCAGCTGCGCGGGGCGCCCCTCCCCGCCGAAGCGGTCCCACGCGTCGCTCCCGATCCCGACCAGGCAGGAGAGGCGCAGGCCCAGGTCGCGGAAGCCGACCGCGCGGAGGATCCCGCCCACGTCGGCGACGACGTCCCGCACGCGGTCCGCGGCGTCCTGCCCGCCGACGATGTCGAGCGAGAGGAAGACGGCGGACCGGCTGAGCGGAGCGACGACCGCCTGCGGCTCGATCGGGACGCGGTCCTCGACGGTCACCGGAGCACCGCCCGCTGGGGCGTCGTCGTCCTGCGCGTCGGCAGGGCCGTCATCGTGGGCGTCGTCGTGGGCATCGCGACCTCCGATCCGCGCGCCGCGGGAGGGCGCGTCCGCCGCGATCCTGTCAGCGTCCGCGGTGCCGGTCACGAGTCATCCGACCCCACTCGGCGTGCGCGGCCGGCGGCCTCGCCACCGCCCATGCGACCAGGTCTGGACGATCGTCGGAACATCTCCCCGCGCTCTTCAGGGAGCGCTCCCACGCCCCTATCGTGGAGCCGCTCCCCACCCTCATCCGGGGAGGCACCACCTTGGACACGACCCGGGCCGGGCTCGGGATCGACACGAGCACGGAGGTTCGAAGATGCCGTTTGTGACCACGGACGACGACGTCGAGATCTACTACAAGGACTGGGGCAGCACCGACGCGCAGCCCATCGTCTTCCACCACGGCTGGCCGCTGTCGTCCGACGACTGGGACGCGCAGATGCTGTTTTTCCACGCGCACGGCTACCGCGTCATCGCGACCGACCGCCGCGGGCACGGACGCTCGACCCAGGTCGGCACCGGACACGACATGGACCACTACGCCAGCGACGTGAACGCGGTCGTCGAGCACCTCGACCTGCGGAACGCGATCCACATCGGCCACTCCACCGGAGGCGGCCAGGTCGCGCGCTACGTCGCGAAGTACGGCGAGCCCCAGGGCCGCGTGGCCAAGGCCGTCCTCGTCTCGTCGGTCCCGCCGCTGATGGTGCAGACCGAGGCTAACCCCGAGGGCACGCCGATCTCGGTGTTCGACGGCTTCCGCGACGCTCTCGCGGCGAACCGCGCCGAGTTCTACCAGGCTGTGGCCTCCGGGCCCTTCTACGGCTTCAACCGCGAGGGCGTCGAGCTCTCGCAGCCCGTGGTCGACAACTGGTGGCGCCAGGGCATGACCGGATCCGCGCTCGCGCACTACGAGGGCATCAAGGCCTTCTCGGAGACGGACCAGACCGAGGACCTGAAGGCGATCACCGTCCCCGTCCTCGTCACCCAGGGCGACGACGACCAGGTCGTCCCCTACAAGGACGCCGCGCTCAAGCAGCACGAGCTGCTGCAGAACTCGACGCTCAAGATCTACGAGGGCTACCCGCACGGCATGCTGACCGTCCACGCCGACGTCATCAACCCCGACCTGCTGGCCTTCATCCAGGAGTAGCGCGGCACGCTCGCAGGCGCGTCCCGGCCGTTCCGGGGCGCGCCTGCGCGTCTGCGCTCGAACGGGGGCCGGGCGCCCCTGCGAGCGGAGTCCCGCCTCAGACGTCGGCGCCCGCGTCCCTCCCGAGCACCGCGGCGAGCTCGCCCCGCCCGCCGATCCCGAGCTTGCGGTACGCCGCGTACAGGTGCGCGCCGACCGTGCGCGGCGAGAGGAACAGGTTCTGCGCGATCGCGCGGTTCGACAGCCCCGTGCTCGCGAGAGCGCAGATGCGCAGCTCCTGCGGGGTCAGCGTGGCAGCGGCCGGCGACGGCGCGTCCGCGATCCTCCCTCCGGCGGCCCGGAGCGCGTCACGGGCCCGATCGGCCCAGGCGTGGATCGGCAGCTCCTCGAGCATCGCCAGCGAGTCGCGGAGGAGGGGCCTCGCCTCCGCCGCCCGACCGGCCCGGTGCAGCCCGTCGCCCACGAGCAGCAGCGCCCGCGCCCGCACGTACGGGAGCGGCGGCGGAGTCCGGCGGAGCAGCCCGGCCGCGGCGTCCGGCGCTCCGTCGGCGAGCGCCACCGCGACCTGCGCGTAGCGCACCGCCGCCTCGATCATCGGCTGGTGCCAGCGCTCGAAGAGCGATTCCAGCCTCGCGGCGTGCAGGCGCACGACTCCGACGTCCCCGGTCGCGAGAGCCGCGTCGACGAGGTCGGGCGTGGTCAGGATCGCGAAGCCGGGGTTCAGGGAGTCGTCGTCCCTGTCGAGGAGGGGCAGGAGCTCCGGCACGGCGTCGCCCGGTCGCGACTCGAGGACCGCCACCGCCGCTCGCGATCCGCGGAGCGTCGCCCGCATCACGCTCGAGCAGAGGACGGCCGCGCCGATCGCGCTGCCCGCGCTGATCGCCTCGGGATCGGGCGCGACGCCCTCCATCGCGTCGAACCAGGCCAGGCAGGCCCGGGACGCGGTCTCGAAGCCGACGTCCCCCAGGTCGCTCCCGAGGACGAGCGCCTCCTCGGCGAAGGAGCGGGCGCGCGAGATGCGGCCTGCGAGCGACGTGGTCATCGAGGCGGCGAGGAGCGCCTGCGGGAGGATCCGGATGTCGCCGCGCGCGCGCAGCCCGGTGATCGCCTCCTCCAGGAGCTCCCGGGCGACCTCGACCTCGCCCGCCGTGTTCAGCGCGTAGCCGAGCCACCACGCCTCCTCCGGACCGCTCGCCCCGCCGGCCGCCGCGAGCGCCCGCCGGACGACCTCGTCGCCGCGGGCGATCGGCTCGGTGACCGCCGCGAGCAGGACGGCGCGCGGGTCGGAGTCGTCGAGGGCGAGCGCGCGCACCGCCTGGATCATCGGCTCCCCCGGCGATGCCTCTCGGTTGTGGTCCCAGGCGATGGCGGCGAGGTGCAGGAGCGCGGCGGTCGCGGCGTCGACGGCTCCGTGGCTCTGCAGCGCGGTCACCGCGGCGAGCGCGGGCGAGAGGTCTCCCCGCGAGAGGGCCGTGCGCCCGGTCGGCAGCGTCTCGCGCGTCCAGGCGGCGCGGGCGGTGAGCACCGGATCGACGGTCTCACCCGCCGCGCGGTGCACGAGCAGCGCCGCCTCCGCGGTCCGGCCGGCGAGTCCGGAGTACTCGGCCGCGTCGATCAGGCGCGAGACGCGCAGCGGCCCCGCGGGGGTCAGCTCCGCCGCCCGCTCCATCGCCTGTGCCGCCAGGACGACGTCGCCCGTCGCGAGGCCCGACGCCGCGAGACCGGCGAGCTCCTCGCCGACCGGCCCGTCCGAGCCGGTCGCGAGCTCCGACCGCCACCAGAGCGTCCGGCTCGGGTCGTCGCGGTGCTCCTGGACGAGCGTGCGGAGCACGGCCGCGCGCTCGGAGGGGCGGCTCACGCTCGTCACCGCGGACTGCACGAGAGGGTGCCGGAAGCGGAGTCCGCTCCCCGGCGTCCAGCTGAGCAGCGACGCGGCGACGGCCCGGTCGATCCAGGAGGGGTCGGGGTGGCGGCCGATCGCCAGGTTCGCCAGCCGGCTCGCCTCCTCCGCCGTCGCGACGTCGCCCAGCGCCACGGCCAGCACGGCGAGCCGCGAGGGCTGGTCGAGCTCCGCGAAGCGCTCGGCGAAGGCCGACTCGAGGCGTCCGGTCACCGCGCGGTCCTCCGCCTCGTCGGCGGACGGGTCGCGCCCGGTCAGCTCCACCAGGGCGAGCGGATTCCCGCGGGCGAGGTCGAGCAGAGCGCGCCGGGCGGCGCCGCGAGGAGGATGCGGGAGCGTGTCGAGGAGAGCGGCCGAGTCGGCGGCCGACAGCGGCCCGAGGTGGAGGTGCTCGAGGCCGGAGTCCTCCTCGGGCCGGTCCCTCGTGGTCATCACGACGACGACGCGGTCCTCGCCGATGCGCCGGGCGAGCATCCGCAGCGCCCACGCCGACTCCGGGTCGATCCGGTGCAGGTCCTCGACGACGACCAGCAGGGGCCGATCGGCGGCGGCGTCGCTCAGGAGGGTCAGGGCCGAGAGGCCGGCCAGGAGCGGCGTCGGCTGCACTCCGTCCGCCAGATGGAAGGCCACGCGGAGCGCGTCCCGCTGCGGCAGGGGCAGGCCGTCGAGGCCCGGGCGGAGCGGGTGCAGGAGGAGCTGCAGCGCCGCGTACTGGTCGCCCGACTCCGCTGCGGAGCCCGCGGTGCGCAGCACCCGCACATCGCGTGCGCGGGCGTAGGCGACGACCTCCTCGACCAGGGTGGTCTTGCCGACCCCGGCGTCCCCGTCGATGACGAGCGCCGACCCGTGGGCGGCGATGCCGTCGACCATCAGACGGAGCCGCGCGAGCTCCGATCCCCGACCGACGACGAGCGCGTCCCGCTTCACGCGTCGAGTATCGCACCCTCGCGCAGACACTCCTCGACCCGGTGGCGGGCCCGGATGAAATCGATCGCGGCGGCCGCGGCGCTGCCGGGGGCGCCGAAGAAGGAGGTCAGGAAGTGGTCGCCTCCGTGCACCTCCAGGGTCTGCCAGCGGAAGGCGATGAAGCCGAAGGGATCGACGCGCACCGGGGACGAGCCCTCGCGGAGCGGATACGCCTCCTGGCTCGCCCAGACGCGGCGGAAGACCCGCGAGCGGCCCCCGAGCGAGGCGACCAGGACCCGCAGACGCGGGTCCGCCGGATCGGAGTGGAAGCGGAGGGCGGCGGTCATCACGGCGATCGTGCGGTCCCAGTCCTCGTGCCGCTCGGCGTCGGTCTCGAGCGCCGCGGCGTCGACGACGGCCTCGATCATGTTGGTCCCCTGCTCGCAGGCCAGGGGGAGGAACAGGCGGCCGAGCTCGTTCACGGCGACGAGGTCCAGGTAGCGGTCGACCACGTAGGCGGGCGTCGTGGTCCAGGACGAGACCATGCTCGTCAGGCTGCCGACCTGCGCCGGGGTCGGCCCGGCCTGCGCCCAGATCGGTGAGCGGCGCGGCGCGGCGTGCCCGCCGAGCCGGAAGAGGTAGTCCCGCCCGTCCGCGTCGAGGCGGAACGCCCGGGCCAGGGCGTCCAGGACCTGCGCCGAGGGGCGGCGGTCCTTGCCCTGCTCGAGCCGCAGGTAGTAGTCCGGGCTGATCCCCGCGAGCACGGCGACCTCCTGGCGGCGCAGCCCGCTGACGCGGCGCCTGCCGTCGGCGCCCAGGCCGACCTCGTCGGGGCGCAGCCGGTCGCGGTGCCCCCGGAGGTAGGCGCCGAGCCGCGCGGTGTCCGTGTCCACGATCCCGCCCTTCTCTCCCTTCGAGGCTAGGGAGGAGGCGGGCCCGACTCCACGCGACGCCGACCTAGATCCGCGGCGGGGTGCGGAGGAGCGCACCGGCACGCGGCGCACCCCTCCGCGGTCAGGCGACTCCGCGGTCAGCTCAGCTCCGCCGCGGCGTCGGCGATGACCCGCGCGACCTCCTCCGGGTGCGAGCGCATCACCAGGTGCGGCGCGTCGAGCTCGACGACCGAGCGCACGCCCGCCCGCCGGTAGCCGAACCGCTCGACGTCCGGGTTGATCGTCCGGTCCGCGGCCGCGACGACGCCCCAGCTCGGTCGGGTCCGCCAGGCGGCGACGGGAGCGGCCTCACCGAAGGCCAGAGCGGCGAGCGGGCGCTGGCCGACCGCGAGCACGGCCGCCTCGGCCGGGTCGATCCCGGCCGCGAGCACCTCCGGGAACGCCGACACCGCGACCGACACGTCCGTGCCCGGCTCCGCCCCGTCGATCGGGAACGGGGTGTAGACGAGATTCGCCGGGAGGTCGGAGTCGGGGAAGGCGCCCTGCAGCTGCCCGAGGCTCTCCCCCTCCTCGAGCGCGTAGGCCGCGAGGTAGACGAGGCCGACCACGTTCTCGGCGGCGCCCGCCACCGTGATCACGGCGCCGCCGTAGGAGTGGCCCGCCAGCAGGACCGGCCCGTCGAGCTGCTCCACGAAGGAGCGGAGGTACTCCGCGTCGCCCAGCAGGCTGCGGTTCGGCACGGCCGGGACGCGCACGGCGTGGCCGGCGTCGAGCAGGATCCGCGTGACCGGGGCGAAGCTCGCGGCGTCGGCGAACGCTCCGTGGACGAGGACGATGGTGGGTGCGGGCATGGGGTGTCCTTCCGGTCGGGCTGCGGTCCGGCAGCCGGCTGCGCAGCCGATCCGGACCCGGGCCGAACCTAGGACGGCGGACGGCGCGCGTCGTGACCCCGCGACTCCCCTGCCGACCGGGCGGCCGCCTGTCGCCCGCCCGAGGACACGCTCCAGCGCTCGTCCCGCCCGCTCACGGCGGGCCCGGCCCGCTGCAGCGTCCGCGTCCTGGTCCCGGCGGGGTCACCCTTCGACGGCTGGACCGCCCGGGATCGCGGCGCGGTCGGCCGGCGGCCTCTCCGGCCGGATCGCCGGCGACAGCGGCGGATCGGCACGCGGACTCCTGCGGCCCGAGACCCTGGCCGCGGCGCGTCAGCTCGCGAACTCCTCCGGCCAGCCCAGCGCGGCCAGCGACCGGCGCACGCGCTCGATGTCCTCCTCCGAGGGCAGCTCCGAGGTCACTCCGGCGATCGCTGTGCCGACGTCCGCGCGGGAGGCGGGCGCGTCGGCGGCGAGACCGGCGGCCACCTCGGCCACCTCCTCGTCGCTCAGACGGCGGCGGAGGAGCGCCAGCAGCGGCACGAAGTCCTGCTCGGGCAGCCCGGCCGGGTAGCCGGCGCGCAGCCAGCGGACGATGCGCGTGACGAGGCCCTCGCGGGTGTCCGGCTCGGCCAGCGACTCCGGGCCCGCCAGCGGCCAGCCCGCCTTCGCGAGCCGTGAGGAGACGCGGGCGACGTCCTCGGGCATCGCCGGTCCGAGCAGCAGCTGCTCGATCCGCTCGCGGACCACGGCCCGTGAGACGACCGTCTCGGCCCGCTCCGACTCCGACAGGAGCCGCGCGACGACCTGCTCGACCTCGTCCGTCGTGAGGCTGCGGCGCAGCAGGCCCAGCAGCGGCAGGTAGTCCTGCTCCGGCACGCCCGACGGGTAGCCCGCGCGCAGCCAGCCGACCACGCGGGCGACGATCCCCTCCCGCGCCGCGATCGGATCGGTCGAGGCCATGCTCAGCCCTTGGGCACGAAGGTCGGGATGACGTGCTCGAAGCTCACCGACTGGCCGAGACCCGTCGCGATGATGACGCTCAGGCCGATCACCACGGAGCCGACGACGAGGGCGAAGCAGAGCACGCCGATCCCGCGCAGCACCGGGGCGGGCAGACCGCTCCGGACCGCGGGGGTGTCGGACCCGCCCGAGGCGGGAGCACCGGCGGCGACGGCGAAGGAGCGGACGCCGACGGCGAACAGCACGGGCAGGCCTGCTCCGAGGAGCACGGCGACGAGGGCCACCTGGCCGGCGGCGGAGAGGAAGAGGGAGAGCACGGTGCGGATCCTTTCGCTCAGACGCCGGCGGTCTCGGGCGCGGGGCGTGCCGCCGCGTCCTGCCACTCGTCGTTGACGTTGTGCGCGCCGATGCTGTCGCGGCGCGAGCGGATGTAGATGAGGGAGGCGACGGCGACGAGGATCGCGGCCATCAGGAGGCCGCCGGCCGCGCCTCCGACGAGGTGGCCGATCCACCACATCACGGCGCCGACGAGGGCGGCGGCCGGGAGCGTGATGACCCAGGCGATCACCATGCGCAGCGCCACGCGCCAGCGCACCTGCGCTCCGGGGCGGCCGACTCCGGAGCCGAGGATCGAGCCGGTCGCGACGTGGGTGGTCGAGAGGGCGAAGCCGAGGTGGCTGGAGGCGAGAATGACCGCGGCGGAGGCGCTCTCGGCGGCCATGCCCTGCGGGGTGTCGATCTCGACGAGGCCCTTGCCGACGGTGCGGATGATCCGCCAGCCGCCGATGTAGGTGCCGAGCGAGATGGCCAGCGCGCAGCTGAGCTTGACCCAGAAGGGGACCGACTCGGTGTCGCTCCAGCCGCCGGCCGCGATCAGCGCGAGCGTGATCACTCCCATGGTCTTCTGCGCGTCGTTGGTGCCGTGCGCGAGCGAGACGAGGGAGGCGCTGCCGATCTGGCCGAAGCGGAAGCCGCGGTGGAGGCTCTTCTCGGCGAGGTTGCCGATCACCCGGAAGACGAGCCAGGTGCCGATCGCCGCGACCGCTCCGGCGAGCACGGGCGACATCAGCGCCGGGAGGATCACCTTGCCGACGACGCCGTCGAGCTTCGTGCCGTCGCCGGCCCAGTTCACGCCGTTGAGGCCGAGGCCCGCGAGAGCGGAGCCGATCAGGCCGCCGAAGAGGGCGTGCGACGAGCTCGAGGGCAGGCCGAGCAGCCAGGTCAGCAGGTTCCAGACGATGCCGCCGATGAGGCCGGCCAGCACGATCAGCAGCAGAGCCGAACCGCCGTCCTCGAGCAGCGCCGGATCGGGTGCGCCCGAGGAGTCCTGGATCTTCACGACCGCGTTGGTGACGGTCAGCGCCACCTCGATGCTGAGGAACGCACCGACGAGGTTCAGCGACGCCGAGAGGGCGACGGCGGTGCGGGGCTTCAGGGCACCGGTCGCGATGGACGTGGCCATCGCGTTCGCCGTGTCATGGAAGCCGTTGGTGAAGTCGAAGGCGAGGGCCGTGACGACGACGAGCGCGAGCAGGATGAAGGGATCCACGCAGACATGATGCTCCCGCGGCGGGAGGCGTTCCGGCGTGGTCGCGAGGCTTCACCTGCTGTTCACCTCGCGGGGCACGCCCGCCCGAGTACCCTGTGCGGATTCTCAGGCGGGCGGCGCATCGGTGGGTGCGATTCACCTGAGTCCGCACCGGCATGCGGCGCTCAGACGGGTGCGCTCAGGAGGCCGAGCGCGGCATCGGCGGGGTGAGGTCCGGGGTGTGCGCGGGGTCGGAGTCGGGGGCCGGCTCCTGCTGGGCGGCGGACTCGGCCGCGGCACCGGTGTCCTCGGCGGACTCCTGATCCTCGGCGGGCTCCTGCGAGCCGGGCAGCGGCGGGGTGAGGTCGAGGGCGCCGACCGCCGGCTCGGCGGCGTGCTTCGGCGTGGTCGGGCGGTTCTCGGCCGCGGCCGCCTTCTTCGCCGCCTTCTCCTGGGTCCGCTTGAGCTTCTCGGTCTGCTCGGCCAGCTTGCGGGCCTTCTTGCGCAGCTTCTTGCTGGAGTCGCGGACCGCCTCGTGCGCCGCGCGCACCGACTTCTCGGCCTTCTTCAGCGCCTTCTTCGCGCGCTTCTGCGCCGCCTTGTCGCGTGCGTCCTTGTCGTTGCCGGTCCCGGCCATGTCCGCTCCTCCGCTCGTCGACCGCTCCGGCCGACTCCCCCACGCTACCGAGCGGCACCCGCCCCGCGAACCCGCTGGCGAGCGCGCCCGGGCCGCGCTAGGCGCGCGGGCGGCGGCCGTTCTGCGCCCGTGCCGTCCCGCCTCCCCTTCCCCCTGGTCGCCGCCTCTCCTCCTTTCTCCTCGGCTCTCGCTTCAGCCCTGCGGTGCCGTTCGCGGCTGGGAGTCGCGGGCGAGTGACCCCGCGACGGGCGCGGGTTCGGCAGGCTGGGGGCATGGTCTTCCAGCACGATCCCGGCGGCTACCAGGGCCGCGCCGGCCTCCGGCGTCCCGTGCGCGGGCCCAGGCGCGACAAGTGGATGTGGTGGCGCCTGGGCTCCGGAGTCGCGGCGACGGTCGCCGGTGTGATCGCCCTGCTCGTCTTCACCGCCGACCGCTGAGCACGCCCACCGGCGACCCGGCGCACCCCCGCCACTCCGGATCGAGAGCCGATCGATGCGCTCAACCGCTTGACTCCGGAGGTTTCTCTCAGGTCGGATCCGGCGGAACGCGGGTAGTTTGGAGGGTCGCATCGGCTCAGCCGTGCGATCAGCCCCACTGCCCCACCCGGCGCTCGCCTCCCCCCTCGAGCGTCGGCAGACCTGGAACCTCCTCTGCATGCACCGTTCGTCACGCGCCTCGACTCCCACCCCCGCAGGAGCCGAGACCGGCAGTCCGTCCGCCCTCCCGACCCGTCGCTCGCTCCGTGAGCAGGAGTCCCGCAGCCGTCGCCCCTCCCGCGGCCCGTCGCGCCCCCGCGTCTCCGCAGTCGCCGCGATGACCCTCGTGGCCGGCATCGCGATCACGTCGACGATGCCCGCGTTCGCCGTGGGCGGCACCGCCGACTCCGAGCTGACCCGCGACACGGCCACCGCCGTCGCCGCGGCCCGCCCGCAGAGCTTCGTGGCGGCCGGAGTCGTGCAGCAGAGCGTCACCCGCGACGCCTTCGCCGCCGAGGCCAAGCCCGAGGTCCTCGTGCCCACCGCGTCCCTCGACGCGATCACCGCCACCTCCGGCGAGTCGACCGCGGCCGCCGCCGGAGCGTCCGGAGCGTGGGTCGTCCCGATCTCCGGTCACATCAGCAGCAGCTACGGCCCCCGCCCCGACGCGCCGGTCGCCGGCGTGAACCTGTTCCACAAGGGCACCGATCTCGCCGGCGCCTGCGGCACGCCCGTCCTCGCGGCCTCCAGCGGCACCGTCGAGGAGGCGTCGTACCAGGGCAGCTACGGCAACTGGATCCTGCTCGACAACGGCGGCGGCATCGAGACCGGCTACGCCCACAACAGCGAGCTGATGGTGTCGGTCGGCGAGACCGTCACCGTCGGCCAGGTCATCGCGCTGCGCGGCTCGACCGGCGCCTCCACCGGCTGCCACCTGCACTTCGAGACGCGGGTCGACGGCGAGGCGGTCGACGCCGTGCCGTTCATGGCCGAGCTCGGCGTCCCGATCGGCTGACGTCCTCGACGACTCGAGAACGCAGACGTCGCGGTGGCCGCTCTCGACCACCGCGACTTCTGTGTTCTCGTGAGCGCGCAGGCCGGCGTCAGGGCCCGGGGACCGTCCGCGCCCCGGTCGAGACGGCGGCCGACCAGTGCGCGTCGTCCGGCACCGTCGTCACCCTGATCTCGGCGTCCTGCTCGACGGCGATCTGCATGGTGCCCGTGTTGCCGCCTCCCGTGCCGGTGCGGGTCGTGCTCGGGCTGTAGACGCACGACGATCCGCTCGTCATCAGGCCGACGACCTCGATCGTCACCTCGGCGTCCGCGGTGTCGCAGGCGACCGAGACGGTGATGTGTAGCGGATCGCCGCTGAGGTTCACGGTCTGCGGATCGACGGGGCCGACCTGGTCGGTCCACCGCACGGCGGCGGTCGCTCCCTCGGGCAGCGTCACGGGCCCGAGCGGAGCGTCGGTGGGCGTCGCGGTCGGAGCGGCCGTCGGAGCAGCGGCGCCCGGGGCGGCGGGTGTCGCCTCCTCCGCCTGGTCGGCGCCGCTCGTGCAGCCGCTCAGAGCGAGCGCGGCGAGCAGTGCCGAGGCGCCCAGCGCGGTCGCGCGCCGTCCCGCCCGGAGCCCCGTCGCCCGGCGCGGAGCGGTCGTTCTCGTGGTGTCCATGGTGGTTCCCCCTGTCCACTGGCGTCCCTCCGGTCTACCCGAGCCCGCGCGGCCGCGGACCGCACTCTGCGGCGGTTGCCAGGGTCGGGAGCCGTGCTGCGGATCGATGGGGAGCTCCTCCGTACCGGCGCGGCGGCCCGTCGATCCGCTCGGGTGCCGCGGATGATCGGCACCGGGCGGATCCGACGCCCGCCGCTCCCGGCGCACCCCGCCGAGCCGCCCCTCTGCACCCGGAAGGCACCGCCATGATCGCCTCGAACACCTACCCCTTCGCCGGACGCACCGTCCTGGTCACCGGAGCCGGCTCCGGCATCGGCCGCTCCATCGCACGCGCTTTCCTTGAGCAGGGCGCAAGCGTCGCGGTCGCCGGGCGCACCCCCGCCACGCTCGAGGAGACCGTCGCCGGCTTCCCGGCCGAGCGCGTCCTGGTCGTGCCCACCGACGTCTCGGTCCGAGCCGAGGTCGACGCGCTCGTCGAGGGCACCGTCGCGAGGTTCGGCGGGATCGACGTCCTCGTGAACAACGCGGCCGGCCACCTCGGCGGCCCGATCGAGGAGGTGGAGGACGACGCCTGGCGCTCGCTCTTCGCCACGAACGTCGACGCCCTCTTCTACGCGGTGAAGGCGGCGCTCCCCCACCTCAAGGCGAGCCGCGGCAACATCGTCGTCGTCTCCTCCGTCTCGGGCATCCGCGGCGACTGGGGTCAGGCCGCCTACAACGCGACCAAGGGCGCGATCACGACGTTCGTGCAGTCGCTGGCCCTCGACTTCGGCGCGCACGGGGTGCGGGTCAACGCCGTCGCCCCCGCCTTCACGCAGACGCCGCTGACCGAGTCGATGGCCTCGACCCCCGAGGAGCTCGCGCCCTTCATCGACCGCATCGCCCTCGGACGCACCGGGCAGCCGGACGACATCGCCCCGCCGGTGCTGTTCCTCGCCAGCGCGGACGCGGCGTACATCACCGGCGCGATCCTCGCCGTTGACGGCGGAACGAGCGCCTCGACGGGGCAGCCGCACCTGTAGGCGGGCGTGCGCCCGGCGACCGCGACGCTTGCGCCCTGCTCAAGGAAAGCGCGTGCGATGGAGCGGCCGATGCCGGAGCCGG
>NZ_PSVG01000026.1:0-44758 GCF_002930885.1 Rathayibacter sp. AY1F2
CGACCACGGACGTCGGCAGCTCGGGCGCATCCGGCACCAGCACGGGGCCGGACCGCGCGCTGAAGCGCCAGGGCCAGTAGGAGGAGCGGCTCGTGGGGTGCGGGGCGGGATTGAGGCGGCGGGCCGTCTGAGCTGAGTCGTCCGATGGAGCAGGCGGCCCTACGACGAGGCGCGGAGTTCAGAGGCCGGAAGAAGTATTGATCCCTGCCCGCCTGGCAGCCGCTCGACCGATGTCGTCCAGCTGAGCGAGCATCTCGGCGGGCGGCCTCGTGACGTCGATCCGCACCGTCCGAACCACGACACCGGAGCCTTTCACCGTCGCTGTCCGATCACTCGGGTCTCCGGCGCTCGAGACGTAGACGAGCGTCCCTTCAGCCAGCCCGAGCACTGTGCAGTAGGCCAGCATCTGGTAGAGGTCCTCGACCCTCGGTGGCCCGAGTTTGTACTTGGCATCGATGACGACCACTGGTCGGCCGCCGGCGACGTGGACGAAGTCGGGTCGGATCGGCTGGCGTCGTTCGAGATCGAGATGAGCGGGGAACTGACCGATACTGACGCCCCGCGAGACCCCTGAGAGAGCGCTGCTCAGAGTCGTGGTCACGAATGCCTCGAACGCCTCCGCCATATTGACGACGAAGGAGGCGACGGTGTGGCCGCCGTTCGTCGTGGTGGGCGTGATGCGTGCGAGCACGAGTTCGGCGAAGCGCAGGGCGGGCTGATAGCGCTGGTTCAGCCGCGACGGCTGCCACGACGGTGTCATCGTCCCTGGCCGCAGGAGGGCTGCCTCCGACAGTCTCGAGTCGAGGTGCGCCAGGCGCCGCCGGACGTCCGGCGACACGCGGGGCACGGCGAGCAGCAGCCGGCCGGCCGCACGCAGGATCCGGTTCTCGACGATGTCGGCCGAGTAGTCGTCGACCGTCAGCTCGATCGGGAGGAGTCGTCCGCCGCGGCGCGACATCTGGTCGGAGAACCGGACCCGCCCGCGCACCGTCATTGCGCTCTCGTCGTACCGTCGGTACCCCTGCAGGAGGCCGTGCCCGAGTGCACGTTCCGCGATGCGCGCGTACGTCTCGGCGACCGCGGGGAAGATCTCCCTGCCGTCGCCGGAGACCTCTTCCGGTCGGAAGCCCGGGTCCGCCGCGTACCCCAGCATGAAGAGCACCGAGGAGAAGGCGGCCTTCGGACGGACGACGACCTCGTCGCCATCGATCCGAATCGCCCCGATCCTGTTGAGCTGAGGCTTCACCTCGGCGCCTGACGCTGTCATGCGGGATTCGAGCAGCCCTGCGCTGCACACGCGACCGATGACTTCAGGGTCGAACGAGACCGCCGTCCAGCCGCCGTTCTCGTCGAACTCGACGCGGGTCATCGGGCCGGAGCGTCGTCGACCGCTTCGTCCGGATCCGCGACAGCACCGGGCTCGAGAGCGCTGAGACCGAACGTCGCCCGGACCTCCGCGCGAGACAAGCGTCCGTAGTAGTGCTCGTCGAGCAGCGGAAGGATGTCGTACTCCCAGATCCTCGCCAATCCGGAGTCCGTGCGGGCAGAAGCGCCCATGAGGTAGGACGGGCCGATCTGGAAATCGCGGTCGAGGTCGCCGATCCGCTCGTTGAGCTGCCTCAGCAGAGCACTTCGGCTGATCTCATGGTGCTGCGCCTTCGACCATCGCTCGATCAGGCCGAGTACCGGCTCCTCTGCGGGGTGCAGCTCGACGAACGAGAACCGCCTCCTGATCGCCGCGTCCACCAGGGAGATCGAGCGGTCTGCCGTGTTCATCGTTCCGATGACGAAGAGATTCTCGGGCAGACGGAAGTCCTCCTCCGGCGAGTACTGCAGTGAGACCCCGGCGTCGCGGTATTCGAGGAGCAGGTAGAGCTCGCCGAACACCTTCGCGATGTTCGCCCGGTTGATCTCGTCGATGATCAGCACATGCGGCACTGTCGGGTTCGCCGCCGCTGCAGCAGCGAGAAGACGTACCGGCCCCGGTGCGAGTCGGAAACTCGCGGACCCCTTCTCATCGACCGTCGGCCGGAACCCCTCGAAGAAGTCCTCATAGGAGTAGGAGGGGTGGAACTGGACGATGCGGACCGCGCCCTTCGGCGCGATGAAGTCGGCGAGAGCACGGGCGAGATAGGTCTTGCCCGTTCCGGGAGGCCCGAAGAAGATCGCTTGGCGACGCTCCTCGAGGAGACCCAGCACCTCGTTCAGCCACAGTGAGTCGTAATGCAGGCGACCCGCGAGTTCGGGCGTGCTGCGGGGGAGGCGGAGGGGGCCGGACAGCGGGGGTGCGGGCGTCGGTGCGATCGGCGGCGATATCAGGAAGCCGACGTCGGTGATCGGAGCGCTGCCGGACAGGACGTCGAGGACGGCGTTCGGTATCTCCGACCTCGAGACCGGCGTTCGCCAGTCGACGCCGCGTCGTCCTCGGGAATCGAGTTCTCCGATGACGCCCCAGTGCACGTCGTCGGAGCCGTCGACGAAGACCTGGTCGCCGGCCGCCATCGTCACGAGGAACTGCGCAGCCGAATCCACCTCGGTGAGGAGATCGGTGATGAGCGGTCGCGGACCGGCCCCGGACGTCGGCCAGTCTCTCCATGAACGGAGCGCTTCGTCGCGGATGCCGCTTCGACCGCCATCCGGCGGGAGCGTGACGTGGAGGCCTGGGAGGGCGAGTGGCGCGCCGGGAGCGGCCGAGGGTACGGCCCAGCCGCGATGCTCGGTCTGCGGTGCCGCAAGCCACCATTCCGCGTCCCACGGTGGCGAGTACCAGGCGATGTCGAGCTCGCCGCTCGGGTCGAGGCTGTCCCGCAGAGCGAGCAGATCGCGGTCGACGTCGTCCGTCACCGTCGGGAGCGCTCCCGCGAAGGCGTCGCGGATCGCGTGCTTCTGCGCGACGGAGACGATTGCTTCGAAGCAGCTCGGCCAGGCCAGAGCGAGCAGAGAGCTCCGGATCGGTGGAGCATCACCCTGTACGTCGAGCGTGCGGTCGCGGAAGAGCCAGGGATCGCCGAGCGCGGCTTCGCGATGATCGGACGCGAGGGCGTCCCACTGCCGGACGAAATCGCACAACCAGAGGAGATGCTGTGCGATCTGCTGGTTGAACCCCTGACCGCCGTTGAAGACGCCGCGAGTGTCGAGGGCGTCGACGATCACATCAGGGACCCGGGGGCGATCGGGCAGCACGTCGAGGATCTCCTGCAGAAGAGCGAGCTTCGTCTGCGCCCGGATGTTGATGAGGGGGAGGCGCTGCAGGAAGCAGAGCTCAGCGGCGAGCAGGACGACCGCCCTCGGCTGATCAGTCATCTGCTCGGCGATCCGCTCACGGAAAGTGCCGGTCGACCCGGGTGTCTCGATCGCTCGCCGGAGTGCCGCCGCAGTATCAGCGGTCCAGGTCACCGTCCGGCCGTCGAACGCGGAGGCCTGGCGTCGGAGACCACCGTCGAGGACGACCCGGGCGGCCTGCGCGATCGCCGTCCGCTCCGCCCGGCCCGTCCGTCCGGACGTCTCCGGTTGCTCCGCTGGAACGCCGGGGTCGGTCGTTCCTCTTATGGCCGCGCAGTCCGAGCACCATCCCGGTCGCGTCAGCGTCCTGAGATCGACATCCGGCGCAGCACCCCAGGCCTTCAGCACTTCGTCCTGAGCCCAGATGCGGATCGGAGTCGTCACGCCGTGAGCACATCCTGGGAGATGCAGCTTGCCCGAGGACGCTTCCTCGTAACCGTGCTCGGATGCGGCGAGCCCCCACTCGACGCCGTCGAAGGACCGCGTGGAACCGGAGATGCGCCCTCGAGCTCCCGGAGCAGTGCTGAGCACCAGGAATCCGAGCCCTGTGAGGACCCGCTGTGCCTGGCCGGAGGTGAACTCGCTCCTCTGCAGACCGGTGACCTCGGAGATCACCTGTTTCACGGGGAAGCGGCTGCCGCTCACCTCGACGGAGTACGTGCTCACCTCGGCCGGCGCGGTACGGGCGAGGGTGCTCTCGACTTGTTCCCGTGTGAGTTCGTAGGTGGCGCCGTTGATCGTGAACTGCACTTCGTCCCCTTCGTCGTTCCGGTGAGTCTGTCGGACGGTACCGACTTTCACCGCATCGGCTCCCTTTTCGCGCCGGGAGAAGAGGGGGGTGTCACTGACCGTCTTCGAGTCCGTCTGCTCCGGTCTTGGTATGGGGGAGAGTCCGACGCGATGAGCGCGGAGAATCCAACGGGACGGCGACCGATCGAGAAGGAAGCGACAGCCCTTCCGCAGCGAACCGGACCTCGACCGGTATGGCACGATCAACCCATGCCCGGCTCACTGCACGCCTATGTCGTCGAAGGAACCCGTCTCCGAGTGGATGTGGTCTCGGATCAGGGGGCGACTCTCTCCCTTGCGGGGGAATTCACCGATCTCGAGCCGGTGACGGAGAGCGGTGGCGTTCTCGAGAGCAATCCTGCACTGCGCAGCAACATGTGGGCGTACGCCAAGACCTGGTATCGCGCCCGCATGACGTCCAATGCCGAGGCTCTCGCGTATTCGGATCCGGCCGAGCAGAAGGCCGCTCTCCAGCAGGTGGAGCAGGAGCGGCGGACCGCACAGAAAGTGGCCGAGACGTACGCGAAGACGGCGCAGTGGATCGCGGACGTCGCAGACGACGTCTCGCTGCTGGACGTCCAGCACGGATGGTGCTCGTCGTGCTTCTTCAACACCGAGCACCGGAAGTCCAACCGTCCCGCGGGGCAGCTTCCGGTGTACGTCTGCAAGGGCTGCGGATCCGCGACGCTCCCGTGCGTGGCTGTCGGCTGCGGCAACATGGCGGTGCGCGAGCGCGGCGCTCTGCGCGTCCCCCAGTTCTGCGCCGAGCACAAGCACGAGATCCCGGGCTTCGAGAAGGCCCAGGGGAGCTTCGGCGAGCTGCACGACTACGAGGCCTTCCTCGAGTACGAGAAGCCCGACCTCGACGCGACCTCGAAGATCATCGTGGGCGGCATCGCTGTCCTCGCGATGGCGGCGCCGGTCGCTCTCCTCGCCGCTCCCGCCATCGGCGGCGCGATCGGCTCGCTCGGCGTCTTCGGCGGATTCACCGGCGCAGCGGCGAGCTCACACGGACTCGCGCTGCTCGGCGGCGGCACCCTCGCAGCGGGCGGGCTCGGCATGGCCGGCGGCACGGCGGTCGTCACGGCCGTCGGAGCGGCGGTGGGAGGTGTCCTCGGGGCATCGGTCGCGAACGCTTACCTGAGCGAGGACAAGTCGTTCCAGATCGAGCTGCTCCGTCCGGGAACGGGCGGCGTCCCCGTGGTCGTCGCTAACGGGTTCCTCACCGACGGTGAGGGAGACCGATGGGGCAAGTGGAAGTCGATCGTCGACTCCCGCTACCCGGACTCGCCCGTCTACCGCGTCCGATGGGGGTCGAAGGAGTTGCGGGATCTGACGGATCTCGCCCTGGGCGCAGCAGGCAAGGGCGTCGCCATGGGGCTGCTCAGAGGAGCGGCGGCGCTCGGGCACAAGGCGGGGGCGAAGCTTCTCGGAGGCGTCGCCGGGCCGGCGATGATCGCCTCGGACCTCGCGAGGAACCCCTGGCACGTCGCGAAGAACCGCGCCGACAAGACCGGCGTGATCATCGGTGATCTCCTTGCACGCACGAACGCGAAGTCGTACGTGCTCATCGGTCACAGTCTGGGAGCGAGGGCGATGGTCGTCGCCGCGCAGTCCATGGGCACGAAGCCCGGAGGGCCGCGGATCCAGGCCGCACATCTCCTCGGCACCGCGATCGGTGCGAAGAGCAACTGGGACTCGTTGACCGCCTCGGTCGACGAAGCGGTCTACGGCTACCACTCCCGCAACGACGCGATCCTCAAGTTCGTCTACCGGACGGCTCAGGCCGGTGAGACGGCAGCTGGTCTGGTGGGCTTCATCCCAGCGTCCAGCAAGTTGCAGAACATCGACGTCTCGGATCGTGTCCAGACGCACTTCGAGTATCAGGACAACGTCGAGCTCCACGACGCCGTCTGAGCGGTGCCGGGCGGGAGGCCGGTGACCTCTCGCCCGCGATCAGTCGATCCGCTGGTCCTTCGTCCATCCGCGCAGGACTCGCCGACGACCGCCGGCTCGGCCGTTCGGCCCTCGAGGGACGAGCGCTGTCCGAGCTAGCGCCCTTCCCCACCCAGCCGCTCACTCATCCCTGCGACCTCCTGCCACGCTCCGGTCGCCCGTTCCTCCGCCGTCGCCTCCCGGAGCAGCGCGGTCAACCGCTCCCGCAGCCGCAGCTCTGCGGCCGTCATCGCGCTCTCGTGTCCCCGTGCAAGGAGGTACGAGTGGGCGTCCGTCGCGAAGGCGGCCAGGGCGTCGAGGAAGATCTCGAGGACGCGGGCGGCCTCGCCGATGCGGGACGGATCGCGGGGCACCGGCAGCATCGGCACGAGCCGCAGCCTCCCCTGCCAGAGGCGCTCGTCGAGCGGGTCGGCGAAGAGGGTGAGCGCGGTCGCGAGCGTTCCCGAGGCGGAGGAGGGGAACGCGCGGCGGACGTCGTGGACGATCTCGTGGAAGTGGTCGTCGGTGAGGCCGAAGCCGACGAAGAGCAGGTGCCGGGTCGCGAGGGTGGCCTTCACGATCGAGGAGAGGGCGCGGCGGGAGGAGTCGAAGCCGAGGTAGTCGTCGCGGGTGAGGACGATCGAGGACGGGTCGTCGACGGTGCCGTGGAGCTTGAGCAGCCAGCGCTCGTGGTCGCCCTCGTGGTCGCCGGGGATGACGGCGCGGGGGACGCCCGCGTCCTCGGACGCCGCCTCGAAGAGGCGGTCGTAGTTGAGCGTGATGGCCTGCTCGGAGTCGATCGCGGTGAGGAGCGCCGGAGCGAGACCGTACCGCTCGAGGGAGCCGATCTCACGGGCGACGGCCTCGGCGAACCGTCCGGGCTGCTCCTCGTCGAAGAGCGTCGCGAGGTAGGACGCCTGGTCGAGCACGTTCTTCCCGCTGAGGACCGCGGACGTCTCGGAGTCGAGTCCGATCTCGCGGCCGAGCTCCTCGAGCAGTCCGTCCCAGGAGGGGCCGCCGGCGCTGACGCTGGTCCCGGCGCCGAGGAAGGGCACGAGCCGGCGGCGACGGGCGCGCTCGGCGAGGCTCTGCGCCTCCTCGAGGGCCGGAGCCTCCAGCTCGGGCCAGGACGTCGCGGGATCGAGTCGTCGCCTGGACTGGGCGAAGGCGTGGACGTCGGCGCGGAGGGTGACGATCGCGATGTCGACCTGGAACGCCTCGGCGGCCTCCCGCAGCACGCGGAGCTGCTGGGCGAGCACGGCGTCGCGGAGGGTCCCTGATCCTCCTCCCGCCGTCGCGAAGAGCGGCACGGCTAGGAGCGGCAGCGGCCGCCTCGTGCGCCGATCTCTCGTCGCCGTCCGCGCGGCGACCTCGACGAACGCCCGGAGGCGGCGGGCGATGTCGGCGAGTCCTTCGCTGTCCTCGGCGTCGTGCACGGCGCGATCGGGGACGGCGGTGAGGACGGGAGTGGGCTCGCCGTCGCGCGGCGCGAGCGGCAGTGCCGCCTGTCGGCCGTCCGAGAACTCCGGAGTCAGCGCGGAGCGTGCGCGATCCTCCAGCTGCGGGACCCCCCGCCAGAAGTCCGTGAACGAGAGGAAGCGGTCCGTCGGCAGGAGCCACCCGTCGCAGGCGAAGTGGAGGAGGCTCCCGCGGGTGACGAAGAGATGAGGTCGAGGCACGGCCTCTTCCTATCAGCATCGCTCAGTCGCCCGGGAGGGCTCGTTCTCCGCGTCGAGAACGAGCCCTCCCGGGCGACTCGGTGCAGACGGCCGGGAGTCACGCGAGCATCCGATGCCGATGTGACGCCGGCGTCAGCGCCCCAGCACTCCCGCGTACACCGCCAGGTACTCGTCGACCATCCGGTCCACGGCGAAGCGGCGGCGCGCGGTCGCCCGCACGGCCGCGCGGTCGAGGAGTCCGATCCGCTCGACCGAGGCGACCGCCTCCGACAGGGAGCCCACCGCGAACCCGGTGACGCCCTCGTCGATGATCTCGGCCATGGATCCGCGGCGGTACGCGATCACCGGCGTCCCGCACGCCATCGCCTCGACGACGGAGAGGCCGAACGGCTCGTCGAAGCCGATCGGATGCAGGAGCGCGAGCGCTCCGCCGAGCACGAGGGCGCGCTCCTCCGGCCCGACCGAGCCGCGGTAGACGACGCGCGTCCCGTCGACGAGCGGCTCGACCTCCTCGCGCCAGTAGCGCTCGTCCTGCACGATGCCGCAGAGGAGGAGTCGGCGCCCGGCCGCGGCGGCGATCCGGACCGCCTCCGCCGTGCCCTTGTCGGGGTGGATCCGGCCGAGGATCACGAGGTCCTCGCCTCCGGATCCGGCGGGGAAGCCGTCCACGTCGATCCCGTGGTGCACCGTCGCCGCGTAGTCGAGCTCGGGGGAGCGGTCGCTGTCCGAGATCGACACCAGGTGCGCGGTGCGCGGATGCCGCAGCGCCTCGCGGTAGGCGGGCAGGATCTCGGGCCCGGAGAAGCCGTGCACCGTCGTCACGAGGACTACGGCCGCGGCGGCGTCGACGTCGACGCAGCGGCGGATCAGGAGGCCGGCGCCGCGAGTGGCGTCCTCGCGGCCGTGCCCGGCGGGGAGGACCTACTCGAGGAGGAAGGCGCGCCCGTTGATCAGCAGCGTGTCGCCGTCGGTCGCGGCGAGAACGCCGAACTCGTCGACGGAGCGGGTGGAGTCCCCGGCGGTGTCCGAGGTCGCGGCGACAGCGGGAGTGGCTGCGGCGGCGGTGAGGAGGAGCCCGCAGGCGAGTGCGGTGATCACGGTCGTGCGGTTCATCGGCGTCGTCCTTGGCGTCGTGGTGGGCCGCTTCTCGTGGAGGCGGCGGGAACTGGTTCCGAGCCTAGGGCGCCGAGCCCGTCAACGCCCTGGGTCGTTCCTTGGGTTCAGCTATGAAGTACCGTGCAGCCATGCCCTGGGGACGCCTCTACTTCGCCGTGCAGGCCCTCGGCGGCGCGGCCTGGTGGGTCGCCGTGGCGCTCGTCCCCGCCGTGCGGACCGCGACGCTCGGCAGCCTCGATCCCGTCCCTGTCGCGGCTCTCGACCTCCCGCTGTTCGTCGGCGCCTCCGCTCTCGCCGCCGCCGGGATCCGCTGGGCGGCCGTCACCGCGACGGCCTGGACGCTCCTCGTCGCGGTCGCCCTGGCCGTCTGGGCCACCCTGACGGGGGAGGCGGGCTGGGGCGTCGTCGCGATGATCGCCGCGGCGGGCGGCTCCGTCGTCGCGGCGTGCCTGCTCCTGCTCGGCCGGGTGCCCACGCGCTGGATCGCCTCCGGTCCCTTCTCCTTCCGGGTCGCGACCGCGGGCCGCCGACCCGGATCGCACCTCGCCGCGACCCTCGGGCAGATCGCGGTGTTCTGGGGTGGCGCGCTGGTCGTCGTCCCGCTGGTGATCGCCGCGCTGGAGGAGCGCTGGGGCGTGGGCCTCGGAGCGGCGCCGCCCGCGGTCGTCGGCGTCGGCGTCCTGCTGCTGGTCGCGGCGAGCGCGCTCGGGATCTGGTCGGGGCTCACGATGTCGCTCCTCGGCGACGGCACGCCGCTGCCGATCGCGATGACCAACCGGCTGGTGATCGCCGGCCCCTACCGCTGGGTCCGCAACCCGATGGCGGTCGCCGGCATCGTGCAGGGAGCGGCGGTCGGGCTGCTGCTCTCGTCGTGGCTGGTCGTGCTGTACGCGCTCCTCGGCGCCGTCGTCTGGAATCGGGCCGTGCGCCCGCTGGAGGAGGCGGATCTCGCCGCCCGCTTCGGCGCCGACTTCGAGCGCTACCGCTCGCGCGTCCGCTGCTGGGTGCCCCGCCGCCCGGAGCCGCTGCCGCGCCGGGGGTAGCCGCTGCCGCGGTGCGCTCGCCGAGGCGTTCCGCCCCCGCCGGGACACCGCCGCCAGGCCGGCGACTCGTCGACGAGGGCTGTGTCTCGAGGCGCGGTCCGCTCCTCCGCCCCCACAACGCGCCTCTCGGGACGGCGACGCGCCTCGCCCGCCGACCCCGTCACTCCGCGGTGCGCCCGCGCCCCACCACCGCGGCGACCAGCCCCGCCGACACCGCGGCCAGCGCGACCAGCACCCCGCCCACGCCGAGCGCCCCCGCCACGAGCGGAGTCGCCAGCGCCAGCGCGACACCGGGGAGCGCCAGCCGCGCGGGCATCGGCTGGTGCTCGCCGAGCGGCGCGTGCACCGCCCACAGGGTCAGGACGAAGACCGCGACCGGGACCGCGACGGCCGCGCCGATCACCGTGTCGGACGCCTCGAGGTGGCCCGCGGTCGCGGCGACGGCCGCCTCCAGCCCGGATCCCAGCGCCGCGAGGGCCGCGAACGCCGCGAAGTGCGCGTAGCCCCAGCGGTAGGAGAGGCCGCGCCGCCGCTCCAGCAGCTCGCCGGAGGGATGCGAGAACGACAGCCACCACAGCGCGAACACGATCACCAGCCCGCAGGCCGCGACCAGCACGAGCGAGGTGCTGACGCCCGCCTCCGTCACCGCCCGCTGCACGCCCATCACCGCCGCGAGGACGCCCTCGCCGAGCAGGATGATCGTGAACAGCCCGTACCGCTCGGCGACGTGGTGCGGATGCCAGTTCGCGTCGCCCGCCCGCTGCGCCCAGAGGGGCACGGCCAGCTCGCAGACGACCAGGAGCAGGAAGCTCACCACCCCGACCTCCTCGGGCAGGAGCAGCCGCAGCAGCCAGCAGACCTGCACGATCGAGAAGCCGACGGCGTTGCGCACGGCGGAGGTGCGGTGCTCCGGAGTGGACACGGCCACGCGGATCCACTGGCTCACCAGCGCGAACCGCATGATCGCGTAGCCGATGGTGATCGCCCGGTAATCGCCCTCCTCGAAGCCGGCCGGCACTCCCGCCGCGAGCACCAGGACGCCGGCCATCTGGGCGAGGGTCAGCAGCCGGTACGGCACATCGTCGGTGTCGTACCCGGACGCGAACCAGGTGAAGTTCATCCACGCCCACCAGATCGCGAAGAACACCATGCCGAAGGGGAGGAGCCCCTCGGCGAGGTGCCCCTCCTCGGTGGCGTGGGCGAGCTGCTGGGCGATCTGCGCGATCGCGACGACGAAGGTCAGGTCGACGAGCAGCTCGAGCGGACTCGAGACGCGGTGCGCCTCGTCGATCGCGCGCGGCTGCATCCGCACGCGGAGGGGGTGCGCGGGGGAGGCGGGCATGCGCTCATCCTGCACCCGGAGGGCCGCTGCGCGAGTGCCGCGCCCGCCTCCCGCGAACCTCGGCGCCCGCCCTCGCACCGAGTGTCCAGAAGTCGTCGCACTCGAGCGCGAGCGCGACGACCATCGGACACTCGCGGTCGGCCGGACCTCGCGGGGCCGGGCTCACACTCGCCGGGTACGTCGCAGCCGCGCCCCGCGCCGGCCCGCGCAGGACCCCCGCCTACGATGGGTCGGGATGTCCCCCGAATCCGCGCTCGCCGCCCCGACCCGCGCGTCCCCGGGCGCCCGGCGGTCGCGGCGCGGGCCGCTCCTCGGGCTCGCCCTGGTCGCCGTCCTCGTGGCGACGCGCCTGCTCGCACCGGACGCGGCGGGCGACGCCCTCTCGGACGCGGTGCGCGACTTCCTCACCCTCTCGATCAGCGTCGTCATCGAGTCGCTGCCGTTCGTGTTCCTCGGCATCGTCCTCTCGATCGCGGTGCAGCTGTGGGTGCCCGAGACCGTGCTGCTGAGGATCCTGCCGAAGCGGGCGCTCCCGCGGCGCCTCGTGATCTCGCTGCTCGGCGTGCTCCTCCCGGTCTGCGAGTGCGGCAACGTGCCGCTCGCGCGCGGGCTGATCGTCAAGGGCCTCTCGGTGTCGGAGTCGATGACGTTCCTCCTCGCCGCGCCGATCGTGAATCCGATCACCATCGTCACGACCTACCAGGCCTTCGGCTGGGGCGACGGGATCCTCGTCTGGCGCATCGTCGGCGGCTTCGCGATCGCGAACCTCGTCGGCTGGATCTTCAGCCGCCACTCCGAGCCGATGAGCCTGCTCACCGACCGCTTCCGCGCGGCGTGCGAGGCGGGCGAGCGGCCGTCCCGCTCCCTCCGCGACCGCTCCCGGCGCAGCGTGCTGCTGTTCGCCGAGGAGACCGGGGCGATGATGCCGGCGCTGTTCGTCGGCGCCGCCATCGCGGGGCTGATCCAGGTCGGCGTCTCGCGCGACGTGCTGACCACGCTCGGCGGCGACCCGCTCTGGTCGGTGCTGGCGCTGATGGTGCTCGCCTTCGTCATCTCGATCTGCTCGAACGTCGACGCGTTCTTCGTGCTCTCGTTCGGCTCCACGTTCCTGCCGGGAGGCATCATCGCGTTCCTCGTCTTCGGTCCGATGATCGACGTCAAGATGCTCGCGCTGCTGCGCACCACGTTCTCGGCCGCGACGCTGGTGCGCGTCACCGTGCTGGTCGCCCTCGCCGCGGCCGTGCTGGGACTGGCGGTGAACTATGCGCTCTGAGCGCCTCCTCGCCCGCTGGAAGGGCGTCGTCCTCAGCCTGATCGGCGTCGTCTCGACCCTGTGGCTCGCCGCGACCGGCCGGCTCGGCCTCTACATCCACCCCCGCTACTTCGAGTTCTCGGTGGTGCTCGCGGTGATCGCCGGAGTGCTGCTGATCGCGGCCTTCGCGGTGGTGCCGCGAGCGGAGGAGGACGCCCATGCGCACGAGGACGACGTCGAGCACCTCCACGCCCCCGTGCCCGCCCGCCCCTGGCGCCGGGTGGTCGCGGTCGCGGCCGGAGTCGCGGTGATCGCCTCCGCCGCCGTCGCCCTGCTCGTGCTCCCGCCGGCCGCCCTCACCGCCTCGACCGCGACGCAGCGCGAGGTCAACACCAGCGCCGTCGACGCCTCCGTGACCGCTGCGGCGCCCACCGGCGACACGGCCTCCTTCAGCGTGCGCGACTGGGCGACCCTGCTGCGTCAGGGCGCGAGCGAGCAGTTCCTCGCCGGCCGCACGGCGACGGTGAGCGGATTCGTGACCCCCGACGCCTCCGACCCCGAGAACGTCTTCTACATCGCCCGCTTCGTCGTCACCTGCTGCGCGGTGGACGCGCAGCCGGTGGGCGTGCCGGTCTACCAGGCCGGCTGGGCCGACACCTGGTCGGAGGGGCAGTGGCTGGAGGCGAGCGGCGGCTTCGGCGCGAACCCGAGCGTCACCAGCCCCGAGGCGGTCGTGCTGGAGCCGGAGGCGCTCACTCCGATCGACGAGCCGGCGATGCCGTATGTCTACTGAGCGCGGCGCGACTCCCGAGCGCGGCGCGTCTCCCGGCGGCGGCACATCTGCGCAGAGCGGGCGACGGGCCGGAGGCGGCGCGCGGCGGGCTCCCGGCCTCGACTCCGCAGGCGCCTCCCGCTTCCCCCGCCTGTTCTGGGCGGTCGTCGCGGTGCTCGTCCTCGCGGTCGGAGGCCTGACCGCCGCCACCGTCGCGAAGGGGCCCCGGGTCGCCTCCCTCGAGGTCAGCACCGACGGCGTGGTCGAGCGCGACGGCTCCCGAGCCCGCCTGCACCTCGACCAGGCGCTCGAGCCCGACGCGCTCGACCGTGTCCGCGTCGCTCCGGACGCCCCGCACACCACCGAGCTCGACGGCGGCGTGCTCACCGTCACCTTCACCGACACCCTCCGCTACGCCACCCGCTACGAGATCGGGATCGACGACGCCCGCAGCGCCGCGACAGGCTCGGCCGCCGACGTCTCCGCCTCCTTCACCACGAAGGACCCCGACCTCTTCACCCTCGACCGCACCGCCGACGACCCCTCGCAGCCCGACGCCGTCCGCGTCCGCCCGCTCTCCGGAGGCGACGCCCGGGTCCTCGTCACGGCCGACCGGATCCAGGACTACGCCGTCGTCGGCCCGGTGCTGGTCGTCGTGACCATCGAGCCGGACGACACGAACCTCCTCCGCACGGTCACGCTCGACACCGGCTCCGAGGGCGTCATCCCGCTCCCCGGCCCCGGGACCGTGCGCGAGCTGCACTCCTCGCCCGAGAAGGGCGTGCTCGGCTGGACCTTCACCGGGCAGGCGCCGTCGGGCCCGCTCGACCGCGCCCTCTACTCCTACGACCTCACCGACCAGAAGGCCGAGGCGGTCCCCGTGCTCGGGATCGACGGCGGGCCGCTGCGGGCGCGCGACTGGATGTTCGTGCCCGGCACCACCTCCGTCGTCACCCACTCGCTCGACGACACGGTGCTCCTGCTCGACCTGCTGACGCCCGGCTCGATCAGCCCGCTCGGGCAGCACGCGGAGCTGCGCGGATTCGTGCCCGGCGCGAACCGGCTCGTGGTCGCCGATCCGGAGTCGGGCTCGCTGATCGACCTGGCCGACGGCTCGGTCGAGACGCTCGCCCTCCCGCCGGCGGACGTGAGCGCGACCGCGTCGCCCGTGCAGATCCTGCTCCTCGACTCCGGGAGCTACGTCGAGCTCGAGGCCGTGTACGCGCCGGAGACGGGGGCGACCCAGTACTCCGTCGTCCGCGTCGACGCGTCCGGCACCTCGGAGGTGTTCCGCACCTCGCCGACGGGGCGCATCCGCGGCGTCTGCCTCTCGCCGAACGGGCAGTACCTCGCCGTCGAGACCGTCTCGGTCGAGGGTCGGCCGGACGACTACCCGGGCGAGCCGGGCTTCAGCGCGACCTCGACCGTGCTCGTCGACCTCGGCACCGGCGACACCGCGCGCAGCGTCAACGGACGCTCGCGCGACTGGTGCGCGTAGGGGCCGGGCCGACGACCGGCTCGTCCACCTGACTGATTGCTGGCGGCTCGGAAGTACCGGATCGTTCAGCAGATCATCGAGAACGACCAGCGCGCCGAGCTGAGCGTCGCGGACCGCACCGCCGCGTGGGCGCAGCTCGCGTTCGAGGGCGTGTCCGCCGCAGCGATCGCCAAGCGCACCGGCACCAAGACCGACGCGGTTAAGAAGGGGCTTGCGGTCGCGGAGTCTGCGACCGTCACGTCCGTTCTGCACGAGCACGAGCTGACCCTTGACCAGGCGGCGGTGCTGTTGGAGTTCGAGGACGACGCCGACGCCTGCGCGACCCTGATCGAGGTCGCCATACACGACCCGGCCCGGTTCGAGCACACCGCGCAGACCCTCCGCGACGAGGCCGCGCACCAGGGGCTCCTCGCGGCGACCGCCGCCGAGTACACCGGCAACGTCTTCCAGATCCTCACCCGCTCCGACGCCTACGGCGACCAGGCGACGTGGACGCCGGTGCGGCAGCTGCGTGGCGAGGACGGGAAGAGCGTCACCCCGGAGCAGGTCGCGGCCGTTCCCGGCCGCGGAGTGCTCATCGACACCAGCTGGCGCGGCGAGGTCGAGGTCACGCTCCTGGTTCAGGACCCGACCGCTGCCGGATTCACCTACGCCTACGGAGCGCCCGAGCAGCCGCAGACCGAGGAGGAGGCCGAGGAGGAGCGCGCCGAGAAGTCCGCTGAGCGCAAGGTGCTCATCGCCAACAACAAGGCGTGGAACGCGGCCGAGAAGGTGCGCCGCGAGTGGATCGCGACGTTCCTCGCCCGCAAGACCCTCCCCAAGGACGCGGATCGCGTCATCGCCCTGGGCCTCACCGCTCACCGGTTCGCGGTGTCGTCGGGGATGAGCAACGGCAGCGACCTCGCGCACGCGCTGCTGCGCATCGAGCGCCCCTCCGGCTACCGCGCCGACGCTCTCGCGGCGCTGATCGAGGGGAACCCCGCGAAGGCCCGCCTGGTCGCGCTGGCCGTCGTGCTCGGAGGGCAGGAGGCGCACACGAGCAAGGAGTCCTGGCGCCGCGGCGACGAGCGCACGGCCGAGCACTTCCGCCAGCTCGCGGCCTGGGGTTACGCGCTCTCCCCGGTCGAGCAGGTCGTCACCGGCGACAGCACCCCCGCCGACGCCGCAGGACTCAGCTAGCCCACCCGGCGGGGACCGGCTCGCACCGGTCCCCGCCCCTCCTCTTCTCCCACTGCTGCACAGGAAGGCCTGACCATGACCACCACGACCACCGCACCCCGCCCCGCCCACCGCTTCGACCCGTACCAGGAGTGATCGACCTCGAAATCGGATCGCTCCGCTCCCAACTCGGCGCCCGCGGTCAGCCGAAGCACCAGCATCGCCTGCACGATCCACCTCACCCGGAAAGGGGACTTAGTTAGACCGTCTAGAAAATTTAGGCTGTGACCGCTCGATCGGCGATCCCTGGCTGCTGGTCGTTCGAGGTTGGCGCGCGTTCGGCCAACCGGCAGCGAGGGGTGCACCGACCCGAACGGTTGCACCCCTCGCTGTAATTGTGAAGCCACCAGAGCCCGTTGACGAGAGGGCCCGGAGGCGCCGAGACATTTTCGAGGGTCGATGCCGGTGAGGGTCAGGCGAAAGCGCTGCCCGCCAGCGGATGCGCGAGCAGGATCCCCGCGATGAGGAGGAGTGCGGCGCTCGGCAGCACGAACTCGACGGGGCGTTTTCCGTGGCGGCTCAGCGCGGAGGGCGCCAGATGGATGAGCACGCCGACCGTGAGCAGGGCGGCGCACGTGAGAAGACCCCATCCGCCGATGAAGAGCAGACTGACTCCCGGGCCACCCGACTCGGGGATCCCGTACCAGACGGCGTCCGCGATCCAGAGTGTCGCGGCGGCGACGCCGGTTGACGCGAGAGCGACCCAGGACACAACGGAGCTAGAGCCGGTCGAGGTCGATCTCCTGGTGTCCACCTGCCGAACGCTAGGGCAGCCGACGGCGCTGGACAACGAAGCCGGAATGAACAAGAGGTGGACGTGAATCCGTCCGGCGACGGACGGCGGTGCCCCTTCAAGGAGTTGCCGGTGGACTCCCGAGCGCAGCGTCGTCGTGTCTCGTTGCCCTGCGGTCGGGGATCGAGGAGCGGGGAGGGGGAGGCGCCGGCTGGGGGACCGACAGGTCGGCTTCGCTTGCAGTTCCCGCAGCGGAGGATCGCCATGCTCACCGGCGGTGCCGACTCGCTGCCCGTGAGGGGAGCTCTCGCTGAGCTGGCGGATGAGCCGATCGGCGATCGGGTTCAGCCGGTGAGCCGGCGGACCTGTTCAGCGGAGAGCTGGCGGTCGGCGAAGAGCACGACTCGTGCGGTCGGGTCTGGGCTGTGCGCGTCCGGACCCTCCCATCTGAGCGCGAGGCCGAGTCGTTCGATGGTGCGGCGGGAGCGTGCGTTGCGTTCTGCGACGACCGCGGTGATGGGCAGCTCCGGTCGGAGGCGGTGGGCGAGTTCGATGCCGGCGAGGGCGACCTCCTGCGCGTAGCCCTTGCTCCAGTGGTCGGGGTGGAGGGTGAACGCCACATTCCAGGCTGCATCGGAGAGCAGAGTGCATCCACCCATTCCGATCAGATCACGGCTGTCGATGGGGGAGTCGCGCCGGCGGATCACCCAGCTGCTGAGTCCGTCCCGTGTCCACTGGGTCCTTCGATACGCGATCACGGCCCGGGTCTGATCGGCGGAGAGATGGAGGAGGAGTGGATCCTCTTCCGCGATCCGCGGATCGGTGTAGAGGCGGAACAGCTCGTCCAGGTCGGTCTCGGCGGGCCGGCACAGTCGGAGTCGGTCGGTGAACACGTCGAGGTCCCGTGGGGCACAGGCCTGTCCGTCGCTCACGCTCATGGGATGAGGTTGCCATGACCCGACCGCTCGACCAGCGTTGAGTGCGCATGTGATCCGGTCGCGCGAGGTGGCCCGCACGGGGATCGGTGGCCGGAGGTCCTCAGTTGCTGACGTGAGTCAGAGTCCGCGCGTACTCGATCATCGGATGACCACCGAGCGGATGCGGCGCGGGATCCCCGTGAGGCTCGAAGCCGGACGCCTTGTAAAGCCCTTCCGCCCGATCGTTTCCGGCGCGGACGTGCAGCTTCAGGACGAGGTAGCCGAGCTGAGAGGCGGACTGGACCGCGTCGTCGAGCAGTGTCCGGCCGAGCCCGCGCCCTGTCTCGCTCGGTGCGACGGCGAGCAGTTCGAGCAGCGCACTGTGTCGGCCCGGACCATCGCCCGTGTCGACGGTGAGAGCGAACCCGAGGGGATCCGAGCCGATGACGGCGAACCGAACGAGAGGCCGGTGGAACTTCGCTCGAGCCCTCTCGGCGACCGCGTCGTCCTGACTGCATCCGTCTCGTGCTCTGAGTGCCTCCAGCCAGAGGTCGATGCAGGGCCCGCGATCGTCAGGCGAACCGGCTCGGATCTTCATGCGCTGAGGCTATCGAGGCAGCCATCGGACATGTTCCGAATCCGAGTCGCGTCCTCGTTGTGGACGCCGGCTCGCCGGCTGACGCTGGACAGCAGCTCGCCGAGGCGTGGTCGTGTCACCGAACGAGACGTCGGGCGAAGGACCGGCACATGCTCCGAGGGGCGGGCGTGCGCGAGGAGCGATTCGTACAGTGGAGGTATGAGTGTGATGAAGGAGACGGGTACCGCGCGGCGGAGCGGACGAGGGTGGACGCGGGCTGCGTTCGTGCTGGGCGTTCTCGCCGTCGTGTCCTACGCCGTCGGATACCTGGCGGTGGCCCACCTGTGGGTGGGCGATCCCCTGGTCATCGGAGTCGCGACCACGCTGCAGTACCTTCTCCCGCTGGCCGGCGTCCTCGTCGGTCGTCAGGCGCGACGACACGTCGGTCCTCGCTGGGAGTCGACGGTGGGACTCGTGCTCTCCTACCTCTTCCTGGCCTTTGCCGTGGTGCCGGTCGTCATCGGCTTGGCCGGACTGCTGCTGGCACGCTGATCGATCGACGACCCGGATCATTCAGCGGTTCACGCGATTCGTCGCCGTCGGAACGATCGGCAGCTTCTTCGCGTGAAGGGTGGTGGCGAGGAGCCGGCCGAGGAGGGAGGCGATGCCTGCCGTGACTGCGTATTCCGTGATGAGGCCAGCGGAGGAGGGCCAGGTCGCGTTTCCGGACGCGAGTACCAGCGCGGTGGAGGCGGCGGCGCCGATCACGAGTCCCAGACCCAGGAACGCGGCCGCCTGCCCGACGCGCGGGAAGCGGAGTGTCCGCCGGTCGAGCCAGAGACTCGAGGGAAGCCACAGGAGTGCGCCCGCGACAGTGAACGCAGCTGCCGTGCCCGCGATGAGCCCTGCTGCGGACCCGCCCGATACATCCCAGCTGCCCGCGGTTCGCACCAGCGCGAGGACCGCAACGGCAGGCCACGCCAGAATGCCCCATGCCAGTTCTCGTGTTTCCATGAGCATCATGGTCCGGCACGTCGGTGAACACGCCATGAATCAGAACGTTCAGCACTCCACGATCATGTGTTCCGTAAGGGGATCCCCTAACGGACAGCACCGGAGTAAGGCAGCGTGAATGAACGACGACTCCTTGGCACGACCACGGACACAGGCTTGGATGAGCACATGCAGACGCTCATCCCCCTGTCAGGCCGCGAGCTGTGGACCACGACTCATGGCGCCGGCACCGATGAAGACACGACGATCGCGATCGATCGCGGACTGCACGTCGCGCGCTGCTCGGTCCGCACCATGGTGCGCCCCGGGACTCGCGTCGGACCCCGCGGTCACGTACACGGGATGGTGACCGACCCCGTGACGATCGCCTCCCTCGCCGCCGACTGTCTCCTCCTCGGCACGCTCCCCACAGACTCCCGAAAGCGCGATGGGGTCACCGTGATCGAGGAAGTCGAAGCTCGTTCGCTCGCTCTCGCCCAAGACCGAGACGGATGGACCGTCTCGGTACTCCCTGTCGACGGGATCGACTACGCCCTCTTCTCGCGCACCATCCCGGAGGGCACGATCGCACATGCCGACCTCGGATGGGCCGTCATCGCCATGTGGAGCACCGGCAGCGTCTACGACGGACCTCTACAGCGAGCGGACATCAATCCGGAGGATCACCTGCCCGACCGGTAACCCATGGGTGGCCGGTCACCCACTGAGCAGCCCGGTGGCTGTGGCGTGTTCGGCGCAGTACCGTCAGCGAATGTTCTTCCACTCGAGTAAGCGCGATTCGCCGCAGTTGCGTCCTGAGCTCGAGCGGTTTCGCGAGGCTGTCGCTGAGGCGTCATTCGAGGGTGAGCTAGCGGGCTACTTCTCGGTGCAGGTCGGTGCTCACCTCGCGGCCAGCGGCCCGTGGTGGAGGCGGGAGCTGAGTGATCCGCGATGGGGGATCGCGTGGACGTTTTTCTATGAGCCTGCTTTCGATGAATCCCATCCGCGCGTGGGCCCGCCGTACGAGGACGGTTTCGAGCTGGGTGATGAGTCGGTCTTCGATGAACTACTCGGAGGTTCGGTCGACGTCCGGGGTCGGGTGTACTCGCTGCGTTGGATCGACCGCGCGAGCGAGCCGGAGCTGTGGGCGGACAACTACGGGTACATGCCAGCGAAGCCCGGAGTTGGAATCCCTGTACGCGTGTCGAGAGTGCGTCGTCGAGACCGTTGAGCCGGATCTCTCGTCGGCAGGCGCGTCCCGTATGGGGGTGGTGCTCCGGACGCCTCGCGGCTTGATTGCCGGAAACGATAGAGGCGGGGTCGTCGCCGAGCAGGTCTGCGCGCTGTGCGGCCCTGTAGTCCTTTCCGCTCCGACCTAGGCTGATCGGTGTTGGGTATGCCGCGCAGAGGAGGAACGATGAAGGCCGCTGTGCTGCGTTGTGCTGGCCTGCTCCTAGTCATGAGTGCGATGGCAGGGTGCGCTCCTGCCTTCGTATCGGAGTTCAGTGAGCCGGCTTGCCTGGACTGGAGGGCGTACGACTCTCTGGAGGACGCCGCTGGCACGCACGACTTCATCGTGCGAGCCGAGCTCGAGCCGACTGAGACGACAGTGACGATGTACGGCGAAGAGGCATCGCTTCACCGCGCGACCGTCACCGAGGTCTTCGGCGGCGAGGCAAAGGTGGGTGACGTCCTCGACGTGGTGTCGACGCCAGCGAGTTGCACCGCCGGGGCGCCCTACCCGAACGGAGATCCGATGCTGCGCGAGGAGGCGACCCTCGTTCTGATCCCCGGCGATCCGGCGTGGGGAAGCGCAGAGTTCTTGAAGACGATCACGCCCTACGGCGGTGTCTGGGACGAACGACCCGCAAGCTGATCGGCGTCAATCGAACCCGTCTCCCTCGTCCCGTATGGGGATCGTTCAGCGGGACTACTCCAGTAGCTGTAGGCGGCGAACCCATGTGCTCATTGCTTCATTTACTCATTTGAGTTCCGGTCGGCGCCGTGCCGAAGGGGTGGTTGCACTCAGCCTACGGACGGGGCCGCCCGCGCCCGCTGATCCATTGAAGTATGCCGATCGTGACGACCGAGACCACGGCGACCAGGAGGAGGAAGGGAAGGGCACCTAGAACCAGGAACAGCACGAAGCTGTCTCCACCCTCGAACCCATCCATGACTGCAGCCGGGACTCAGAAGAGTCAGGACACCGGCATGAGCGGCCCGGTCGTGAAGTCACTGCGACCGTCCCCGCCGCAGACCTGAAAATCGGAGGGCGTGTCGATTCCCGCGCCGGCGCCGTCTGAGGCGACGAGCACCCGGACAGTCGTCGCGGTCGTCGGCGTGCAGTCGTACGCGCCGACCGCCGAGAGCTGGCCCTCCGCCTGCGCCGACTCGCCCGGAGCGAGAACCCCCGGGAACGCTTCCGCACCCGACGTGCCGGCGGTGGTGAGCTGCGTCCCATCGGCACCGAGCATCAGAACGCCCGGCCACCCGAAGTACGAGCACGCCTGATCCGAGGCGTTCGTGAGCACGATCGCGAACCCTTCCTGGCCCGCCCCGGAAAGCTCGGGCCGGTCCTCCACCGTGACCGTGAGCTGCGTGTCCTGGCACGGGTCCGCCGGCCACACCGGACCAGCCGCCGCCGCACCCGCAGTCGAGGTCGGCGTCGGAGTAGCGGAGGCGGTCGACGTCGGGGTGGCGGTCGCGGTCGGTGCCGGCGCGGCGGTCGACGTCAATGCCGGAGCCCCCGCCGTCGAACCGGCGCAACCGACGAGCGCAAGCATCGGGAGGGTGAGCGGCAGAGCCAGAGTCGAGCGGGAGGTCCGGGTCGTCACCATCTGGCGAATCTACCCTCGACCGTTTAGTCCCAGTGCGAAACGACGGGCGGCGGGACTTCCCGCTCGTGGTTGAGCACTCGGAAAACGATCGCGAGGACGACGCAGACGCCGGCACCGAGCAGTGCAGCAGCGGCTCCCACTGTCATCCACATCGGCTGGACCGCCGAACCGTCCGCGCACAGCGGATTCCACAAAAAGCTCCCGGAGCTGGAGTAGCTTCCACGGACCTCGCACGCCTCTCCCGGATCCCACATGTAGAGCGAGGACATCAACCCGAGAGCGGCGGCGAAGACGGTGAAGAGCACGGCGAAAATCAGGGGGATCGCATGATCCGGCCGAGGCGACTGTCTAACGCTCATCGGGAGGGAACCCTTCGGAGCTGCCGTCTCTCACCATTCGTCGCCCAGCTTGCGGAGCCCGTTGTCCTCCGGCCGGGTCTGGCGCGAGTAGTCATGCGGAACATCGGGCGCCGCAGTTTCCTGTGCATCATGTCGAGCTTGACGGTGGATGGCCGCTATGACGATGCACGCCATGGCTACGGCCAGCGCCGCGGCTGTCGTCAGCGTCATCCACATCGGCTGAACTACTGAACCATCCGAGCACAGCGGGTTCCAGAGGAACTTCTCCCCGGTCAGGCTGCTTCCGCCGCGGGTTCTGCACGTCTCCCTTGGGTCCCACATGTAGATGGAGGCGATGACTCCCACGACGGCTCCGAGAGCGGCGAAAACGAAGGCGAAGACTATGGGCGTCACTCCATCTGGCCGCGGGGCATGTCCGACGTTCATCGGGACATCATGCACTGCGCTGCACCAGGTCGATCAAGAGTCGGGACGTCAGGCACGGCATCGAGTACCCCGTGGGGAGGTCATCGCGCAGCGACGGTGAGGTTCAGCTCTTCACCGACGCGCAGAATCTCGTCCGAAGGGAACCGGAACGGGTTGAGGTAGAACAGGTCGTCGGCCGTCATGCCGAATCGTGCCGCGACGTCCTCTGCGAGGTCGTTGCGAGCGACCGCGTACGACGTCAGCACTCCGTCCGTGGACGACACCTCGCCACGCGCTGCTGCACGTGGGCCGGCGTCCCGGGCCACGAGGGTGCTGCGCTGCGGCTGCACGTTCACTGGACGTCAGCGATGGCAAGGATTCTGGTTGAGCAGTCGGGGTCATCCTGCGGGCGGGTCGTGAGAACGAGTTGATCGATCGCTGTCGGGTCGCCGCGGAACTCTGCGAGGTTCCGCCACGCCTTGTAGGGCTTCCCGGACTCCGCGTCCGCGAGACGCATCGGGAAATCGACGTCGAAACAGGTGGTATCCGCGTCGATCGGATCGAGCGCTCCCATGACCGCGACGGAACCAGAAGACGCGGCGGGGATGACGAGCTCGTCGGATGTCAGGGCCAGTCGGCCGTCCGCCGCGCTCAACTGGACGGCGCCGGTGGTCCCATCGTTCCCGGTGAACGTCGCTACGCCTAGATCGCCGGTCAGCGGGGAGGTGAAGCCGTCGTCCGTGTTCGTCGCCGGTGGCGGAGTCGGTGGTGCAGGCTGCGCCGTGCATCCCGTCACGACCGCCAGGCATGCCGCGACCGCGACCGTGTTGCGCACTTTCGAGAACGTCCCCACCGGCTCAGGTTAAGCGACGTCACCGCTTTCCTCGTGGTCGCGTCTCGGCCTGAAATGCTCAGCACCGTTCGGGAAGGGGAACGTCTGTCGCGGGCCAGCAGGAAGCCCAACGGCTCCTAGGCTGACCCGATGAGTTCCCCGGCACCGACCCGCCCATTCGTGGGTGTAGCGCGCATCGCCGTCGGTGCAGCCGCGGTCTCGGTGATCCTCCGCACCTACGCGCTGAGCATCGTGGCCGGCGACCCGAATCCGTTCGACTACTTCGGCTACTTCACGAATCAGACCAGCCTCCTCGCGAGCGCGGTGCTGATCGTCGCCGGATCGGTCGGGCTCGCCCGCCGTCCGACGCCGGTGTGGCTGAGCTACGTCCGCGGCGCGGCGACGGCCTACTCGATCGTCGTCGCCGTGATCTACAACACCCTCGTTCCCGGTACCGGGACGGCCCCGCCCTGGGTCAGCGCCGTCCTGCACGTGGCGCTCCCCGCCCTCGTCCTCCTCGACTGGATCGTCGTCGCCGACCGCGGACCGCTCTCCTGGCGCCGGCTGTGGGTGGTCCTGCCCTACCCGATCGTCTGGGTCGTCGTCGTGCTCGTCCGCGGAGCGACCGACGGGTGGGTGCCGTACGGCTTCCTGCTCCCCGAGAACGGGACGCTCTCGCTCGTCCTGCACGTCGCCGGGCTGACCTGCGCGGTGCTCCTCGCGGGCGCGCTGGTCTGGGCGCTGAGCCGACGCCGTGCCTCATCTCGTTGATGCCCAGTCCTCTCTCGCCGTGGATCACGAGGAGCTCTGACTCCCGACGTCAGGCGCATCACCTCTCGTGTGCGTCGCGACTCGGCCGCGGCGCGCTCTGATGACGCGCAACACGAGATTGATCACCAGCAACCCCGCTCCGGCCGGGATGGCGCCGGCCGTGAGAATCAACGCTTGGAAAAGGAGCGGCTGGCTCATCGGCACGGGGGTCAACGACATCGGCAAGACGACGTTCTCGAGCAGGACGGGAAACAGGCCGATAGCGATCCCGCACCAGAGGGCACTCACCACAGCTGGAAGCCACGCGACGAGAACAGGACGACGCGAGAGCCTCCGGGGAGCGACGTACCCTCCGACAGCGGCAACGACGATCCAGATGACGACGCCTACTCCGCCGGCACCGATCGCGATGGCCCCTTCGGATGGATCCGCGTCCGTGACCCCCAGAGCCACCATGAAGCTGCTGAACATCAGAACCAGGGCGGCGACCACCGTGACTACGCCGGCAGCGGTCCAGCCGATGAACGCGTTCACAGATCCATCGGATGCTGGAGTCGCCGCCCGCAAACCGGTACCGACGTTCGTTGCTTGCTCAGTCATTGGTGGGACCTCGATGGTGTTCGCGTGGTCGGAGGACGGCTTGAAGTCGGAGTTTGGCTCGTTGGTGTCGGCCGCGTGCTGTCGATTCGCTGATCCCGAGGATTGTCGCGGCTTCGGGGAGGGTGAAGCCGTCCCAGAGGATGAGCCGGATCAGTTCGGATTGATTCTCCGGGAGGGCGTCGAGGGCTGTGCAGATGTCGAGGGTGTCCGCGCCGACGGGATCGGGTCGGTGGGCGTCGAAGTGCTGGCGGAGTTTCTGCGTGAGGTCGTCGTGTCGGATGGCTCCTCGTGCAGCGTTCGAGTGGACTCGGCGGGCGACTCCGAAGAGCCACATGCGTGCTCGCTCGGGGTCGGCGGGCAGCTGCTCGATGCGTCGCCAAGCGACGATGAAGGTCTCACTGAGAAGGTCAGCGGCGTCAGCGGGAACGGTGACTCGTCGGCCGAAGTAGCTGAGCAGATCCGCTGCGTTCGCGGCGTGGAGGCTCTCGAGCGCCGCGTCCTGGTCGGACCGGCGTCGTCGCGCGATCACTCGGTAGTCCCGGGGGAATCGCTGTCGCACTGTCCCGCCATCTCGATGGAGGTGCTGGTCGTGAAGTAGCCGGCCTCCTCGAGCACATCCCGGATCTCGTCGCCCATGAGAGAGCTGGCGATCACCCCAGGGGTCGCGTCAGGAATGTCTGCCGGGCGGCCGGCGGCTTCCGCCGCAGCGTTCGCCTCATCGATCCCCGCCTGATTCGACGCCAGGGCCGCCTCGATGGCCTCCGGAGTGACACGGGCAATGACCGGATCCCAGTCGTGCTGCGCGAGGAACTCGCGAGCCCTCTCGGTCAGCTCGTCGGTCTCCTCGTCGGAGAGCCCGCCGCCGTACTCCGGTTGGATGCGGGCGACGACTGCGCAGGTCCCGATGTCGGCACCCTCGGTGAGCTCGAACGTGCGCTGCACGGCGACGTCCGGAGTCCAGCCGACCCATTGCAGCAGCGACGGCCCTGCGACGGCGGCCGTGGTTCCGACTCCGACCAGTCCGATCGCCAGAACCGTCGCTCCGACTCCTGAGCGGAACCACGAACGTCGCGGCGGACGCCTCTCGGCCACTGCCCGGGCAATGCCGCGCGCGGCGTCGGCGGCCGCCGGATCCTCGCCCAGCGCCGGCGGCGCAGCTCGTCGCACCAGATCGTCCAGATCGTCCATGCCCGTTCCCCCTCGGTGATTGCTCGTCACTACCGACGTGTCCGGCCGAGGCTCGTTCTTAACGTCGGCCGCGGAGATTCACGCGCCGGCTAGGGCTGGTTGAAGGATTCTCTGGCGTCGGTGATGGTGCTTCCGTCGCGGAGGGTGAGCGTGACGGCGAAGGTCGGCTCCGGTCCGCCGCGGCCCGTCTCGCCTCCCTCGGTGAGGCCGGTTCCGGGCCACCACGCGGCCCAGTGGCCGTCTGTGATCGTGGCGATGACGCTCGTGCCGTCGCCGGTGCGGATGGTGAGCCCGGTCACGTCCGAGCCGACGTCGCCGCTGGTGAAGGCGGCGGGCGGGAGGTTCTCGCCGGCGAACTGGCTGATGCCGCCCTGCGTGTACTCGTCAGCGAGCGGAGTGAAGCCGCCCTCGCTTCCAGTGGAACTGATGAGCGACCTCCCAGCAGCGCTCGTCCCAGCCGGGATCTCGATGAGGCACGCCCGCTGACTGGGCGTCGTGTACGAGAGCAGCACCCAATCGCCGCGCCGTTCCCCGATTGCCGGCTGCCCGAGCTGCTCCGCGTCACCTGACGCACACGCAGCGCCCGCGACGGTCAGGTCGGACGTGCTGGCAACCTCCGCGGTCGACGTCCACGAGGCGTACGCGCGGGAGTCGACACCGGACGGCAGGACGGCGAGAGCGACTCCCAGTGCTGCGGCCGCGAGCCCTGCGGGAAGGATGAACTGCCATCCCCGAGGGCGCCGAGCGGCGGGCTCTCGAGCGGCCACCGGGTCGCTGTGGAGGATCATCTGGAGCCGCGCTGCGGCGGCTTCGTGGGCCGGGCCGTCGAGCTCGTAGTGGGCGGCCGGGTCGAGGTCTTTCGTGGCGAGGAGTTCGGGCGTGGTCATAATGCCTCCAAGGCGGGCGAGTCGGCGTGGTGCTGGTGCGAAGGGGGATCGAGCAGTGCCCGAAGTGCGGTGCGTGCTCGGTGAAGTCGGAGTCGGAAGGCGACGGCGGTGATGCCGAGCACTCCGGCCGCGGAGGGGGAGCCGAGTCCTTCCCAGGCCGTCAGCGCGATCGCTTCCTGGTGCTGCGGTTTGAGCTGCTGCCACGCCTGGTAGAGGTCGAGTCGGGTCGCGATCGCGTCCTCCGGTGACCGCGCGGCCGCGTCGGTGGTGGCGGCGACCCGGATCGTGAGCGCGGTGGTGCGCTGCTGACTGCGGAGGTCGTTGAGGAGACAGTTCCGGGCGATGGTGAATAGCCACGCCCGCGCGGCCTCGTCCTCTGATGGCGCGGTGTCGTGCCGGCGCCAGGCGATCAGGAACGCCTCGTGCGCGAGGTCGGCGGCGCGCTCGGGGTCAGTGCGACGTCTCAGGAATCTGACGACGCTGACGTATTCGCGTTCGTACAGTTCGGAGAAGCTCGCCTCGCGGGCGGACTGTGATGGGCTCATACCTGGGACATGTCGCCAGCCGGGCTGCTGTTACAGATGCTCGACCAGTTGATGTTCTGTTCCACTCCGGGATCTCGGCTGCGGATCCGTTTGCGAATGATGAAGCCCGCGTTCAGCATGTCAGGCGTCTAGGGCGCCGGGCAGCTTCCTTTCGAGTCGCGCTGCTCGGCTCGCGGCGAGTCCGATCGCCAGCAACACGCCACACACGATGGGGAGTTGCAGTCCAGCCGGCAGCGCTGGGTACATCGGGAAGACCATTGCTCCGAGCGCCTCGATTCCGATCAGCAGGACAGGCAGGCCGATGAGTACGAGCGTCGAGACCGCGGCGGTGACTCGTCCGCGCCAGGGGAGCGCTGTGAGCAGGCCGAGCGCTGCGATAGGCGCCGCTGTCGAGAGGCCGGGACCAAGCCACCCTGCGGACGCCGACACGAAAGCGATGATCAGTTCCGCGGCAGAAGCCGCCAGTGCCATGCCGCGGGCGGCACCTGTTCGTCCGGCCATCGCGAGCCCGAGCGCGACAACGAAAGCGGCTCCCGCGAAGACGGAGGGATTGGTGAACGGTCCGATCGCGCCGGGATAGTTGATCCCCGGTGACCAGTTGATCGTGAAGTAGAAGATGAAGAACGCCGTGGCTAGAGCGAGCGGAATGATCGCGGCCGGCGATCGGCCAGCGTGCGAACGGAAGTGGTGACGCACCCCACCGACCATCAAAGTGACTCGCTGTCCGAGCGTGGGGCGGGACCGGCCTGCGTCGTCGGCTTCGTCCAACAGGATGCCGAGCAGCACCTCACCGTGCTCCGCCCTCCATACGGGCGGGTACCAGCGCAACGCGCGTCGGAAGCGGTCGGCTCGGTAGGCGTCATCGTTCGTCGTCATGCCGTTCTCCAATCGGGGGCGTGGCCAGGTCGGATCGCTGCGGTGGGAACGAGTCCGAGGTTCGCCCGCGCTCGGCGCGCGCTGGCTTCCATGCGATCGACCTCGACACCGAGCGCAGTACGGCCGGCGTCAGTCAGTCGGAAGTAGCGACGGACTCGACCGTTGATCCGCTCGTCTCCATCGGAAGAAATAAGACCCTCCGTATCGAGCCGTTCAAGTGCCGCGTAGAGCGTCGTCACTCGAAGGCGCACGCGATCCTCGGACTGCTCCTCGATCTCCTGGAGGAGCGCGTAACCGTGGCGCCGACCTGTCGCCAACGTGGTCAAGATCCAGAACGTCGTCTCTCGCATCTCGCCGGCCATGATCTGAACCATACTCCAACGCTCGCACTATGAGTCAACCAGTGGCTCCGCTGCAGTCGTGCGCGTGGGTCGAGCGGTTGCGCGGGGTCCCTCTCCACCGAGCGACGGTCCCGTATGGGGATCGTTCACCGGTACACGCAGACGCGACACCGAGTGTCGTTCCTCACGCTCCCTTGCACAACTCTCCGCTTCGCAGCGGTACTCGTGCAGACGACCGTGAGCATCTGGCCGCTCAGGGTCGTCTGCATTTCTGACGTGAGCGCGGGTCAGCCTGTCGCGTAGAAGAAGTCTTCATCCAAACGTTGGCGCATCGCGGGCGTTCACGTGTGGCCACTGTCTGATGGGCTACCTCTCGAGGGCGACGGACCCGAAGGACGGGTAGTCGGGTCCTTCGTAGTTCATGGCGGTAAGGGTCTTGATGGCCGGCATGGTGTGGGCTCCGGGTATCGCGATCTCCTGGTTTGGCTGTTCCGGATCCAGGGGGGCAATATCGAACGAGTAGCCCGCGGTATCGACCCATGCGCCCGAGCTTTCCTGCTCGAGCGCACCCTCCTTGAGGTGCAGCCTCAGACTGGAGGCTTCTCCGGTCGAGAACCCGGTGAGGACTGCCCAGGTTGACCCGTCCGCGCGGCGCTCGATCAGGACCGATCCTGTCGTCTCGGTCTGCTGACTAACGAAGTCGCCCCTTAGGGGGAGCTGCTGCTCGAAAGCACTGAGCTGAGAGTCATCAGACGCGGCCGGCCCCGGCGCTCCAGCCGAATCGACGCCTGATGATTCGACAGCGTTGGTCGATGATTCGTCGCCGGGGCTCTCGTTCCCGGTGCAGCCGGACAGTACGAGTACGCAGGCTATGGCCGCAATGGTGAACGTGATTCCGGTTCTGCTGATCCCCATGGCCCGATCCTGGCATGAGGTCGCCAGGGTCGTCAGGGTGCCGCCCTTCGCCCCTGATGTGTATCTCTCAACGCTTCGATCTCGTGCGACCTGTTCGAGGTTGTCTGCGCTCCCGACGCGAGCGTTACGCGGTTGCTTCATGCTTCAGGCCCAGATTGCGCGAAGTATGGCGACCGCGTCGTCTAGGGAGACGTTGGCGGAAGTTGCGGAGTCCGCGAGGGCGCGTGCGTGTTCTACGACGAGTTGGGGTGCGCGTGATGCTCCTGGCGCGACGCGGGTGCCGGCTGCGGTGCGGGTGACGACGAGGCCGTCTTGTTCGAGGGTCTTGTAGGCCTTGGCGGCGGTGGCTTGGGCGACTCCGAAGTCTCGGGCTGTCTGGCGGACGGTCGGAAGGCGTTCGCCGTCACCGAGCTGTCCAGCCTGGATAGCTCCACGGAAGCGTTCGGTGATTTCCTCCGCGGTCTTGATCGTCAGTGTGGTCACCGCGCCACTCCGTCAAAGGGGAGCGTCTCGATGAGCGGCATGCGTGCGCGCCGCAGTGCGGCGGCGGAGCGGAGGGTGTCGGTCGCGACCCGGAGTAGGAGTGCGACCCCGATGCCCTGGCCGAGGAATCCGGCGTAGAGGAGGGGCTGCGCGAAGGCACGGTAGGCGCTGCCGACGTAGACGAGGTTTCCGCTTGCGGTGCTCTGTCCGTCGACTCCGACGATGATCGTTCCGATGTCTCCTGCGTGCATCCAGACGGCGCCGAGCGTTGTGATCAGCCCGCCGAGCAGAAGCAGGGTGAAGAGGCGGGCGGTGAGTTCACGTTCTGGGCGGACGCTGGTCGCGGTCGATCGAGCGCGCAGTGGCCGGTTGGCGTCCGTGCGGAGCGCGAGGACGAGTGCGGCCACGGCGAGGGCGAGGGTGATCAGGGTGGCGAGGTAATTCGGCCAGCCGACGCCGGCGATGTAGCCGTAGTTCGCGTTGAAGGGCATGTAGATCGGCAGGGTCGTGTGCTCGGGCACGTTGCCGAGGAAGAAGGCGTCTTCTGGTGCGGTGGTGGCGATCACTGTCTGCCAGATCGAGGTGAGTGCGAGCAGCGCGGTGGTGACCGCTCCGATCCACAGCAACGGACGAGAAGCGAACTCGTGCCAACGACGCTGAGGAGCGACCGCTGTCTCGCCAGGCGCAGGAAGAGGCTCGCGGCGCACCAGGAGCATGGCCACCGTCACGACGAGTGCTGCGACGAGCAGGGGAGCGGGCCGCCGCCACCATCCCTCGAATCCGGTGGTATCCGCCGGCGTGCTCACGTGGACGACGACCGCCACCACGATCACGAGGAGCGCGCCGGCTACACCCGCCCACGTCAGCGTCGACGCGCGACGTCCGCTGGCGGGCAGCGAGATAATCCGGCGCGGGTACGCCCACGACAGCACGAAGCAGATGAGCCCGATGGTCGCCGGAGCGGCGACGGCCGAGAGGAGTTGATACACCTCTCGAGGAATGAACAGGGACATGCGACCTCCACAGCGGACACCAGCGGCGACGACTTCGCCTTGTGCGAGGAAGCTAGCACAAACTTGTTCTAGGTAGAAAGCTCAAAGAGCGCGGATCGGAGCGCACCACCACTACCGTCAGGATGAGGAAACGGATCCATTGCCGGTGCCCGCGAAGTACCGCCAGCCGAAAGCGACGGTCAGGGCGAAGGACGCATCCATTGCGCGGACGTCCGCGGGAGTCGACTCGGTGATCGACCCTTCGTAGGACTGGCGGTTGAAGCCCTGAGGGAGCGGGAGGTCATGGACCTGAAGTCTCGATGCGGCGACGAGAGTCCACCGGACGGTAGCCGTCTCGTTGGCTCCTCCACCGGGAAGACCACGACCACCACCACCGGAGATGTCACCGCTCTGCAGTAAGTCGACGCCGACCAGGGAATCAACGACTCTTCCTCCTGCGCCGTGTATTCCGTTGGTCGCGAGGAATCTGTCGACGGCTTCGGCCGCTGCGAGCTGATCGGTGCCATCCACCGCATAGACGATTCCACCGCCGAATCTGCAGACCGTCGTGATCACCGACCCTGACTCGCCGATCTGATCGGATCCTCCCTCGCCAAAGCACCAGTCCTCCGTCGCCCGTGCCACCTCTCGCACGCCCGGCACGGCCTCCACCGCCATCGCCTCGTCAAACAGCGGACGCGTGTCTTGCCGCGCTGCCGCGACCATCGGCGAGGTTGGTGACGGGCCGGGAACGTCAGCGGCACAACCGCAGAGCGAGGTCACAACGGCTGCAAGAGCGAGCGAACCCCGCCAGCGAAGTCGGCTTTCACGGCCAAAGTCAGGTCGCGCGTGCATGCGCCCACCGTACGACGCTCTGGCTCGTGCCGCCCAGGCTGCGTACCCGACTACCCATCGTCACGGAACGTGATTCCAGCCGTTCACGACACCTAGAATGAGTGACCAGTTACGTGACACCTTTACTCGGCGCGCCATCCTGCCAGCATCACGTCACGTATTCGGCCGTATAAGTGACAGGAGTCAGCGGTGCTCGTCGCGTACATGCGCGTCTCGAAGACCGACGGGACGCAGACCACCGATCCGCAGCGCGACGCGCTGCTCGCGGCCGGCGTCGAGGATGCTCAGCTGTACTCCGACCTCGCATCCGGCCGGAAGGATGATCGCCCGGGCCTGCTGTCGTGCCTGAAAGCACTGCGCGAGGGCGACACGCTCGTGGTGTGGAAGCTCGACCGGCTCGGACGCGACCTTCACCACCTCGTGAACACGGTCCATGACCTCACCGCGCGCGGCATCGGGCTGAAAGTGCTCACGGGTCAGGGGGCGGCGATCGACACGACCACCGCGGCCGGCAAGCTGGTCTTCGGGATCTTCGCGGCCCTCGCCGAGTTCGAGCGCGAGCTCATCTCCGAACGAACCATCGCGGGCCTCGCGTCCGCTCGAGCACGGGGTCGGGTCGGCGGGCGCCCGTTCACCATGACGCCCGCCAAGGTGCGACTCGCAATGGCGTCGATGGGCAAGCCGGAAACGAACATCGGCGCTCTCTGCACAGAACTCGGCATCTCCCGCCAGACGCTCTACCGCCACGTCTCGCCCACGGGTGAGGTGCGACCAGACGGCCTCCGCGTCCTCGGGCGGAAGACCACCTAGACGCAGCTGGCCGACGTCGGCGTACGCTCCGAAAGACGGCTCCGGTAGTTGTGCAGACGACCTTGAAGATCTGTGCAGAGGACCTCGAGAACTGACAACCGCGAACGTCATCAGATCGTTGAAAGGTTGACTGATCAGCGTCCCGTTAAGGGATGGTCGACCGGACGGCCGGTAGGGGTCGTTCTCACATGCTCGTCCGCGCGGTCGACGTGAGGAACGGGGTGGTTAGTACCGGCGGATAGAGACGTTCTCACCGAGGCTCGTCCAGTCGAGGCCATCAGCGTCGTCCGGACCGGCGCCATCGGTGTGTATCTGAACGACCCATGCTCCGTTCAGCGACAACTCATCCCCGCAGCCGCTTCCGTCTTCGTTGTCGCCTTCTCCGTCCACGATCACGCACCGGCCTCCGGTCGTGATCTGCGACCCGATCCAGACGTCCAATCCGTCGGCTGAGCCGACGTAATGGATCGAGGCGGGGTCGTAGCCGTCTCCTACAGTGCCGACGTCGGGAAGAGCGTCTCGCTCGTCTTGTGCCCGCTTGAAATCGGAGTAGGCCTCGGTGTCGGGGCCGGAACACCCGGCCATGAGCGTCGTCGTGAGCGCCATCACTGCGGCTCCGGTCACCCACCTCAGGCGCGTTGTCGATTCCACCGCATCCCCCTGTGCCTCGTCAGCACAACGTACCGCGCTGCGAAGGAGAGGAGCGCTGGCACTGTAACGATGGGTCTTCTTCCGAGTCTCGCACCCACGGGAGAGTCGATGGAGCGTTCCGTATGGGGATCGGTCTCCGGGACAGATCCGACCCGGATGGACCAGTGCGCTCCTGCCGTTCACTCGCTGGTCCGAGAGTGATGGTGTGCAGACACTGTCGCTCAATGCTTCCGCCGTGATCGCGGGCGTAATCACTCTCCTCGCCCTCGTCGCGGGCGTCTTCCTCGACGGATTCACGTTTGCGTGCAACGAGTCCCTTCCTCCTCAGTGCACGGGGTTCCACGTCGCGTGGCCGGCTCTGTGCTCTGTCGCCCTCGCGACCCTCGTTCTCCTGGTCGTAGCGATGCGCCTCAGCACGCGCTCCCACGCTCGATGGAGGTCGCTGCTGCTCGCCTTGGGGGTGGTCGGCGCCGTCACCAGCTGGGTTCTGGCTCTGCGTACCGCCGTGATCGTCGGTTGAGCAGACCACGGCACGTTCCGTATAGAGATCATTGACCGGTCAGCCATCGATCTTCTGAGGTATCGGACGAGCGGTCGGATGGATCGATGGGGTGGGGTCGTATGGCGGAGTCGTGTCCCGAGGGGAGTCGAGGGACGCCAACCCCAGGAGGGTGATCGTCGCCACAAGAGCGCAGGCAGCAGTGATGAGCGCCGCGAGCAGTAGCCGCTCAAGGGTGGGCATGGCACGAGGTTATGTCACGAGGTGAGCGGCTTAGGCCGTTCCGCGCGCATACCGTATGGGGATCGTTGGCCGGTCAGCCATCGATCTTCTGAGGTATCGGACGAGCGGTCGGATGGATCGATGGGGTGGGGTCGTATGGCGGAATCGTGTCCCGCGGGAAGTCGAGGGAGGCCAGCCCCAGGAGGGTGATCATCGCCACAAAAGCGCAGGCAGCAGTGATGAGCGCCGCGAGCAGTAGCCGCTCAAGGGTGCGCATGGCACGAGGTTATGGCACGAGGTGAGCGGCTTCGGCCGTTCTGGGCGCATCCCGTATGGGGATCCTCATACGGGACGAGGCGGTCGCGGGGTGGAACACTCTGCGGTAGCTTCACGACCGGGGGTGGTCATGGTGGAAGTGCTCAAGGGCGTGAGCCTGCTCGCGTCGGGTGTCGTGATCGCCTTGATCTGCTCAGTGGCGGGGTTTCAGGCCGGCGTTCGTGCGGACCTGGATCAGACCGGGGGCCAACTCAGCCCGGTCCTGCTCGTGGGCTTTTTTATCGGACTCGTCGTGTCAGCCGTCGGCGCGATCGTGCTCTACCGGTGCTACGAGCGTGCCCGCGGCGTTCGCTAGCTGCTAGCGAAATCTGCAGCCGGAGCGTCACGCGCTGTGGACATGCGGCCTGTGGCGGTGCGGTCGAGAGATGGGGACTTCGCTGACGCCGCACGTGACAGACCGGCGGGGGCCGCCGGCGCCGCCCTGCTCTGGGCCGCGACGCACAGCGCGGGCGAGAGCAGTACCTGCCCGCTCACCGGCCACTGAACGATCCCTATACGGAACGACGAACGGGCGGGCGCCCCTAAAATCAGCGCCCGTGCGGTTTCGCCCGAATATCCAGCTCCGTTTCGGCATACTCCTGCCCGCAGCTCTGATCTGCGTGCCGGCAGCGACAGTATGGAAGCCCGGCCTCGCGCTGGACGAGCAGCTGGTCTTCATCGTCATCTTCGCGGTCGTCATACCGCTCGCTGCGCGGTGGGTTGTTTTCAGCGGCGTCAGCCTGCGAGAGAACGACCTCACCGTCCACGGGGTCTGGTGGTCCCGACGCGTCCCTCGCGACCAGACCATCCAAGTGCGCCAAAAAGCCGGCTTGATGGTCCTGCACTGGCGCGACCGTCACGGCCGCATCCGGCACACACCGATGATCGCCTTCACATCCGCATCCAACGATCCCTCATGGGCCGCAAGTCACAACACTCACGTATCTCGAGCGGTCAACGACTGGATTGCCGGCGGAGACGGGCGCGGCGCGGGTCGCAGAGTCAAGGACAACTAGAACCTTGCGTGCCGGTGAACCATCCCCATACGGGACGCAGGATTAGCTGAACCCGGCGCTGCTCAAGATCTGCGGACGAGCGTGGGAAGAACGCTGTGATCGACGGTCTCGACGACAGCTGCGGTGACGACGGGCCCGACGGTGAAGCGGCGGGGTGGCGGATAGCTTCGCCGAGAAGGCGCCCGCGCAGCTCAACGAGGAGCGCGACGATCCGGGTTCGCATCTCAGGTCGCCGCCCCTAGTCCTCGGGGGGCCTGAAGACGCGGCCAGCCGGGGTCGTGAGACGCATGACGACGGCGGCTCGTGCCCCACACCTCCCGCATTACGGGACCATGCAGCCCCTGCGCGCACAGAGACCAGTTTGTATACCACCGCCAGCGAACGCTTCGAGGTGTATGCGGTTCTGTGCGGTCACCACAGCTCAGAGGGAGGTTGTAGCATCGTGGAAACCTGCCCGAAACGGTATTTGGGATACAAAAGAGGAGTCCTCGCGGTGACCATCACTCTGGAGCCGCTTTCCCCCTCGCCCTGCTGGGAGCTACACATGTCTGCTGTATCCCGCACCACCGCTCCGCCCGCTTCAGGCCACACGGTCGCCTCCGTCCTCGACTCCATCGGCTTCACCCGCGCGCAGTTCTGGATCTTCCTACTGATCCTCGCCGGGGAGTTCTTCAACACCCTCGAGCAGAACTCGGTGGGTGCCATGGGCAGCCACATCAAGGAGACGCTGCAGATCGGCGACGTCCAGCTCACGACGATCAACACCGCCACGGTCATCGGCGGACTGATCGGCCGCGTGCTGGCCGGCTACCTCGCCGACCGCTACGGCCGCCGCTTCTCGCTTAGCCTCAACCTGCTGATCTACACGCTCGGCGGACTGCTCAGCGCCGTCGCGATGAACTACGAGATGCTGCTCGTCAGCCGCCTGATCGTCGGCATCGGCATCGGCGGCGAGTTCATGATCGGCCTGGTCATGCTCTCCGAGATGGTCTCCACCCGCTTCCGCGGCACCGCGATCGGCGCCGTCAACGTCGGCGCCGGGGGCCTGGGCAACTTCCTCTCCTACGGCCTGTTCCTGCTGCTGCTCGGCCCGCTGGAGACCCCGCTCGGCGGCCCCGACTCGGTGTGGCGCTGGTCGTTCGTGATCCTCGCCGTCCCCGCGCTGCTGGTCGTCTTCTACCGCCGCAAGCTGCCGGAGACGCCGCGCTGGCTGCTCTCGCAGGGCCGCACGGAGGAGGCGAACCGCTCGCTCGCGATCCTCGCCTCGAACTCGCTCACCCCCACCACTGACCGCCCGCCCGTCGAGCTGTCGCCGGACGACCTGCCGCCCGTGCGGATGTCCGCCTCCCCCGCCGCGGTGTTCAGCCGCCCGGTGATCCGCCGCACCGCCGCCCTCGGCGTCGCGTCCTGGATGGCCTTCGGCTCGCAGGTCACGCTGAACTTCCTGATGCCGACCCTGCTGGTCGAGCGCGGCTACTCCGTCTCGGAGAGCCTGCTCTACACGATGATCATGAACATCGGCTCGCTCCTCGGAGCGACGACCGCGGCCCTGATCGCCGGTCGCGTCGGCCGCCGCACCGCCGTCGGCGCCGCCGGAGTCCTCGGCTGCCTCACCGCGCTCGCCTTCGCCGGCTTCGGGAACGGCACCGGGGCGATCCTCGTGCTCGGCGCGCTCTTCCAGTTCTTCACGATGGTCACCAACACCACCCTCGCCACCTGGACCGCCGAGATCTTCCCGACCGCGATCCGCGCCTCCGGCGCCTCGATCGTCAACGGCATCGGCAACATCGCCGGAGCGGTCATGCCGTTCCTCGCCGTCGCGCTCTACGGCTCGTTCGCCTTCGCCGGCGTCTTCGGCCTCGCCGCCGTGATGTACGCGGTGCTCGTCGTCGCCTCCCGCTTCGCCCCGGAGACCCGGGGACGCTCGCTCGAGGACGTCAACGAGAACGCGATCGCCGCCGCCGCCCACTGACCCACCCCCGCCCCCGGCGCTCCGGCGCCGGGGGCGCGACCCACCACCGGACAGCACCACAAGGAGCACCATGGACACCCTCACCGTCTCGGCCACCGCCAACGGACTCAACTACCTCCCCGAGTACGTCGCCGACGTCGGCGGCCTGTTCGCCGAGCGTGGCCTCGCCGTCACCGCCACCGCCTGCGACCCCTGGACCGGCGTCCTCGACGACCTCGACTCCGGTGCCGCCGACCTCGCCCTCGGCGGGCTCTGGGTCCCCGGGATGTACGCCGGCACCAGCCGCGAGCTGACCGTCGTCGGCCAGCTCAACCACCGCTTCCCGATGACGATCGTGGCCCGCGACGGCTCCGGACCGGTCGGCCTGGACGGGCTGGCCGGCAAGGTCGTGCTCGCCCCGGGCGCCGGCGGCAGCGCGCCGTTCGAGTTCACCGCAGGCCTGATCCGCGAGGCCGGCCTCGACGTCTCCGCCACCCGCTGGGCGCGCGACCTGTCCACGGCGATGATGCTCGAGCTCTACCGCGACGGCCTCGGCGACGCGATCGTGCTCGACCTGCTCTCGGCGAAGGAGCTCGTCGCGGCCGGCGGCGGGCAGATCGTCTTCCGCCACCTCGACGCGGGCGTGATGCCCAACAGCGTCTACTACACCCGCACCGAGCGGGTCGAGGAGCTCGCCGACCGCACCGAGCGCTTCGTCGACGCGATCGAGACGGCGATGCAGAGGATCACCGCGGGTGAGGCCGGCGCCGAGATCGACGCGGTGCTCGCCGCGCGCTGGCCCGACCGCGACTCGGCGCTCCTGCACGAGGCCGCCGACGAGATGGCCGCCGGCGGGGTCTGGGACACGACCGTGATCGACGAGGCCGCCTCCGACCGCTGGATGCGGATCCTCGCCGAGGCCGGCCTCGTCACCCGCGCCCCCTCGCTCGCCGAGCTGACCGGCCGCACGACGGTCGGCGCGCGCTGATGACGCTCGTCCTCGCCTCCGAGCAGATCGCCGGGCTGCTCCCCGACGTCGACGTGCTCGGCGCGGTCGAGCAGGTGTTCGCGGACCTCGGCTCCGGGGCGCTGCACCAGGGCGCGCCGACGGCCCTCGCGGGCGAGGGCGACGGGCTGATCCTCCCGATGGCGGTCCGCTCCGATGCCCTGGGCCTGGCCGCCGTGAAGCTGATGGCGGACCTACCCGGAAACGCAGCGCGAGGGCTGCCGACGCAGCGCTCGACCATCCTGGTCACCTCGCTGCTCACCGGGGAGTGCGTGGCCGTCCTGGACGGCGCGCTGATCACCCGGGCGCGCACCGCCGCCGCCTCCGCGGTCGCCACCCGGCACCTCGCCCGGGCGGACAGCCGGGTGCTCGGGCTGATCGGCGCCGGCAACCTCGCCGTCGCGCACGTCCGCGCGCTGCAGGCGGTGCGCGACCTGGACGAGATCGTGGTCTGGTCGCGGTCGGACGCGACGCTCGACCGGTTCGAGGAGGCGGTCGGGCACCCCGTGACCCGCGCCGCGGATCCGCGGGCCGTCGCCGAGTGCTCCGACGTGCTCTGCACGCTGACGCCGTCGGTCGAGCCGATCGTGCACGGGGCCTGGCTGCACGCCGGCCAGCACGTGAACGCCGTGGGCGCCCGTCCGCGGCCGGAGCACCGCGAGCTCGACTCCGCGGCGATGGCGCTCGGCACGCTCGTCGTCGACAGCGCGGCCACCGCGCGGGCGAAGTCCGGAGACCTCGTCCTCGCGATCGCGGAGGGCGCCCTCGACGCGGCGGCCGGGCTGCTCGAGCTCGGCGACGTCGTGGCCGGCACCGCTCCCGGCCGCACCCGGGACGACGAGATCACCGTGTTCGACTCCGTCGGCCTCGCCGCGCAGGACCTCGCGGTCGCCGCCGCGCTGATCGATCTGGCGCGGCTGCGGGACGCGGGCAGCGCTGTCCGGCTGTCCGGCGTCCCCGCGGCGGCGGGCCGCTGATGCGCATCGCCGTCGTCAACTGCAACACGACCGAGTCGATGACCGAGACGGCCGCCGCCCGCGCCCGGCTCGCCGTCGGGCCGGGCACCGAGATCGTCGCGATCACGCCGAGCTGGGGCGTCGCCTCGGCCGAGGGCTGGTACGACAGCTTCCTCAGCGCCGCGGCCGTCCTGCACACCCTGGAGCGGCTGCCGGCCGGCATCGACGGCGTCGTGATGGCCGGCTTCGGCGAGCACGGCCGCGAGGGCGCGCGCGAGCTGCTCGACGTGCCCGTCGTCGACATCACGGAGGCGTCCGCGCACCTCGCGATGCTGCTCGGCCGCCGCTACGGAGTGGTCACCACGGTCCGCCGCGCGGTCGGCCAGATCGAGGACAGCCTCACCACCGCCGGCCTGATCGCGCACTGCGCCGCGATCGAGGACACCGGCCTCGGCGTGCTCGAGCTGGAGGAGGATCCGCAGGCGACCCTCGACGCCTTCGTCGCGGCGGGCGAGCGCGCGATCGCCCGCGGCGCCGAGGTGATCTGCCTCGGCTGCGCGGGGATGGCGGGCCTCGAGGAGCACGTCGGCGCGCGGCTGCCCGTGCCGGTGGTCGACGGGGTCGCGGCGGCGGCCGCGCTCGTCGAGACGCTCGTCCGGCAGCGGCTCGGCACCAGCCGGATCGACAGCTACGCCCGCCCGCTGCCGAAGGAGCGCAGCTGGCCCGGCGGCTGAGCGCGGGGCCGAGCGGGGTGGCCGGCGGACCGCACAGGCAGGGCCGAGCGTGTTGAATGGTCGCACCGGCGTCGCGAGGAGGACCGTCATGACACTCGCCAGCACCGAGGAGTCGCTCGCCAGCCAGACCTACCGGACGCTGCGCCGGCAGATCATCCTCGGCCAGCACTCGCAGGGATCGCGGCTGGTCGAGGCCTCACTGGCCGCCGAGCTGCACGTCTCACGACTGCCGGTGCGCGAGGCCGTGCCGCAGCTGGCCAACGAGGGCTTCGTGCGGATGCTCCCACGCCGCTCCACCCGCGTCGCCCAGTGGAGCATCGAGGACGTCGTCGAACTCTTCGACGTCCGACTCAGCCTCGAGACCCTCGCCGCGCGGCTGGCCGCACAGGCCGTCGCCGCCGGTGCGTCACTGCAACCGCTGCTCGACGCGATCGACGCGGAGCACCGCGCCCTCGACAGCGAGGACTGGCTCGAGGTCGCCGAGACCTCGACCGTCGTGCACGAGGCAATCGTCGAAGTCGCCGGCAGCGCCCTGCTCTCCTCGCTGATGCGCGCCGTCACTGGGCGGATGACGTGGCTGTTCTACCTCACCAGCGCACGCGACCAGCGCCAGCAGTCCGACGAGCACCACGGCCTCCTCGACGCGATCCGCGCCGGCAACGACCGCCTCGCCGAGTCGATCGCCTTCACCCACATCGAGAAGGGCCGGGCGCCCTCCCTCGCGATGATCGCCGGACAGTAGCCACCAATGTGAGGCGGTGCCCCTGCGACCGGTAAACCATGGTCCAGCGGCACCCCGAGTTACGCGTTGTCTACGGTCCACCAAGGTAGGTCGGGGAGGTGCTGCCCGACGGCGGCGGACGTGACCGCGTCCCGCAGCTCCGACCAGGGCGTTGGCTGGCCGGCCAGCGTGACGACGGCCTTGAGCCCGATGCTGTTGCTACCCAGGACCTCGAGATCGCCGCGGCTCACGACGTAAAAGTCCCACTGGTGGAGGTCGAGTGGCCTGTACTGCTCGTGTTGTTGAGCGGTCTGCACGCAGAACACGTACACGTGCGCGTTCAGTTGTTTGCCCGAAGGGTCGTAACCGTGGTCGGGATGATGACGGGTTCCTCGCAGGCCACTGAACTGGATTGGGCTGAGGACCCGTTGCTTCCATGCCTGGAGGTAGCCGGAGCTTTTGATCTCGATTCGCATGTCGTCAAGGACCAGGTCGTACGCGTCCCATTCGGTGCGCGTGACCTCGTCAAGACCGAGCGCTCTCGCGACCAGGAACTCGGCAAGGTAACCGCGAGCGTTGTTCGTACGGAAGTCGCTCAGCGCGAATCGCCAGAAATCGGCAACCGTCGCGGGTACGCCGTCGAAGTGCTCCTGTCCAGCGAGGACCGGAGCTGGAGGAGGCTCGATCCATGTTCCGTCCAACACGGGACGACCCTAACTCGTGGAGGAGGGCGTCTCGCCGGTCGAGTGCAATCCCCGGGGTGACCGAGCGAGGGCTATCGCGACCGTCCGTATGAGGGTCGTCATCCGGCCGCCCAGGATGGCCGCGCATGAGACCGGAATCTCGCGGCGCTGTTTGTCGCAATAGACCCGCCCGATGAGATGCCCGATGGTGGGGCGTCAACTGACACACTGAGCGCACGGTCGCTCGTGGGATACGCCCGCGTCTCAACCGACAAGCAGGATGCGACCGCTTAGCGGGACGCGCTCCGGGCGGCCGGCGTCCCATCCGATCGGATCTACGCCGACTTGGGTCTGACCGGCCGGAACCGCGAGCGTCCCGCGCTACGAGAGGCGCTGGCTGCGTGCAACGCCGGATCGACTCTGCTCGTGACGAAGCTCGACCGGCTCGCGCGGTCCATCACAGACCCTCGCGACATCGTTGATGAGCTGACCCGCCGCGGGGTGAAGCTCAGCATCGGGGGATCGGTCCACGATCCGGAGGATCCGATCTGCCGGCTGCTGTTCGACGTGCTCGCGATGGTCGCGGAGTTCGAGGGGGATCTGATTCGTGCCCGCACTCGTGAGGGGATGAAGGTCGCGAAGGCCAAGGGGCGTCTGCGTGGCCGTCAGCCGAAGCTGTCGCCGAAGATCGAGGCGCATGTGGTCGCAGAGCATCGTGCCGGGAACTGCACCGTTGTCGAGTTCGCGGCGGAGTTCAAGGTCGCGCGGTCGACGGTCTATCGGGCGGTGCAGCGAGCTGATGCGCGCGCCGCTGGCGCTGTCGCCCTGGCGCCGCCGACGGAGGGCGCATGATGTCGGGGGCGGAGAGGGTACCTGCGCAGGTGCCGGAGAGGGTGGAAGTGCTGCCCGGTTGGTCTGCGCTTACACGTGTTCTCAGCACCGGGTGGGGAACTCTCGCCCAGGCGATCGCCTGTATCTGGCTCTTCGTCGAATTCGCGGTCCTTCCTCCGGGATCGCGTCTGCCCCTTTTCGTGCAGCTGGTGCTGTTCTTCGCCGCTCTCGCTTGGTCAGTGATCTGTCTCGCGATCGGCACGTCCAGGGTCACCGGTGAGAAGGAAGCCGGTTACACGACCCTGGGGCTCGGGCGCATCACGGTTCCTGCGGTCGATGCGAGAACGGGCGTCGTCCTGCGGGCGGCAGGCGAGCCGCACTGCCGACTCGTCGGCCGGGTCCGGCACTCCACCGCCGACGCGTCCGCCGGTCAGTCGAACCGCGCGCCCTCCGGCCGCGGCGGCAGCACGAACAGGATCAGCAGGAACACGTAGCCGGCGATCGGCACGAGGATCGCGAGGATCCACAGCCCGCTGCGGTTCACGTCGTGCAGTCGCCGCCAGATCAGCGAGAGCGACGGGAGGAACGTCGCCAGGGCGATCGCGCCCGCGGCGAGCGACACCCAGAAGGTCTGGAACGGCGCGCCGCTCGGGTACGGGGTCAGCGTGAAGTCGAGGCGCCACGGACCGCCGTCGGCCAGCTGCAGCAGCCCTGTGAGGACGCTGCCGAGGAGGATGATCCACCAGTACTCGGCCCGGCTCGCCCTCCCGCGGAAGCGGAGGTAGTTGCCGAAGAAGCGGCGGAGCGCCGCCATCGGCGGAGCCCCGTAGTAGGGGAGGGTCAGCGGCGGCTCGAGGGTGCTCGGGCTCATCGGGTTCCGTCTCTCATCCCTCGACCGTATCCCCTGCTCCCCGCGCCGCCGCGTCGGCCGTGCGGACGACATCCCGGTGTTCGCGCCGGAGGAACGCCGCCGTGTCCACGAAGCCGGAGGCCGCCGTCTTCACAACGGAGGAAGATCGTTCCAGCTCGAGCGTGAACGCGCGGATCGGCATGCGCCGGAGCACTTTCTTCCTCCGTCATCAACACGATCAGCGGGTAGGAACCGCCTCCGCCCGCACCGCCGCCGTCGCCCGGGCGTCGACGATCAGGCTGACGACGAGCCCCACTACGACGATGACGATCGCGACCCACGGCAGCACGTCGAGCCCGCTCGCGTCGATCGCCAGTCCGCCGACGACCGCGCCGCCGCCGATGCCGATGTTGAAGGCCGTCGTCTGGAGCGCCGCGGCGAGGCTCCGCAGCTGGAAGGAGGAGGTGCGCAGCATCCGGGTCTGCAGCATCGCCGGAATGCCGCCGAACGCGATGTTCCAGATCACCGCGGCGACGACCACGGCCGTGGCGGCACCGGTGCCCGCGGCGACGGCCAGGCCCGCGAGCGCCAGCACGACCGCGATCGCGGCGACCACGAAGCCCGAGCGGGGGAACCGGTCGGTCGCGAAGCCGGCCAGGACGAGTCCGACCGCCCCTGCGCCGCCGAACGCGAAGAGCACGAGCGGCACCGTGTCGGGGGCGAAGGAGGCGTTCTCGAGCCAGGGCGTGATGTAGGTCGAGAGGGTGTTCTGGCCGATCAGCACCAGCAGGATGACGACGCAGACGCCGATGATGCGGGGGAGCGTCCGGTCCTTCCGCGCCGGCAGGCGGATCTCGCCGGTCCGCAGCGGGATGTGGTGGTCGACCGCAGGCAGGAACTTCACCACGATCAGCGCGAGCACGAGCACGACGCCGCCGAGGATCGCGAAGGTGGGCCGCCAGCCGAACGCGTGCCCGAGCGCCGTGCCCAGGGGGACGCCGAGGACGAAGGCCGCGGATCCGCCGCCCGCCGTGATCGCGGTCGCGCGGCCGAGCTGCTCCGGAGCGACGAGGTGCGCGGAGTAGGCGGCGACGATCGCCCAGAAGAGGCCGTGGGCGAGCCCGCCGAGGATGCGCGCGCCGATGAGCAGCCCGAAGGTGGGGGCGAGCGCGGCGAGGACGTTGGCGACCGCGATGGTGCACAGCGCCACGAGGAGGAGGCTCTTGCGCGAGAAGCGCTGGGTCACCAGGGTCAGCGGAGTCGTCGCGACGACGACGGTCGCGGCGAAGATCGTGACGAGCTGGCCGGTGAGCGAGATGCTCACCCCGAGGTCGCGCGACATGTCGGGGATGAGCCCGGTCGGGAGGAACTCGCTCGTCACGGAGACGAAGACGGCGCCGGCGAGCGTGAGCAGGCCGATCCAGGGGAAGGCGGGGGCTTTCGCGGTGTCCTGAGGGTTCACGGTGTCCTGAGGTCGGGGG
>NZ_PSVG01000027.1:0-40459 GCF_002930885.1 Rathayibacter sp. AY1F2
GTGGCACCTCCCGCCTCCCCTGCCGGGTGGGCGGGGAGGCGGGAGGTGCCACCGGGCCGGAGAGCTCCGGGCAGCCTTGAAGGCTATACCCGGGCTATGTGCTCCGTCCAGCGGCCGCCGCGATCCGGCGGTTCCCCCCGCCTCCGCCGTCAGCGGACGCGGACCGAGAGGCAGGTGACGCAGCCCTCGAGCTTCTCGAACTCCGAGACGTCCACGGTGAGGACGCGGTAGCCCAGGCTCCGCAGCAGCTCGGCGCTCCGGGGAGCGGAGGCGGCCATCAGGAGGGTGTCGTCGTCGAGGACGACCACGTGGGCGCCCGCCTCCTCGGGCATCGGCAGGAAGGAGGGGAACAGGCGCGGCTCGTCGACGACCGGCTCCCAGCCGATGACCGTGCCGTCGGGCAGCGCGGTCACGGCGCTCTTGAGGTGCAGCACCTTCGTCAGCGGGACCGCGACGACGTCGTACCCGCGGGGGCGGAGGATCGCGCGCAGCTGGGCTACCCCCGCCGCGTCGGTCCGGCCTCCGCGGCCGACGTAGACCGTCGATCCCACCTTGAGGACGTCGCCGCCGTCGAGCGTGCCCGGCTCCTCGATGCGGTCGACCGTCAGGCCGAGGGCGCGGACGGCCTCCTCGGCGCCCGCCGTCTCTCCGTGGCGGGACTCCGCTCCGGACCGGGCGATCACGGCGTGGTCGCCGAAGACGACGACCGCGTCCTCGAGGAAGACGGAGTCGGCGAGTCCGGGCGCCGGTGCGGCCTCGACCGTCTCCCAGCCGGCCCGCTCGAGCAGGTCGACGTACGCCTCCCACTGCTGCTGGGCGCGCTGCTGGTCGACGGGGACGCGCTCGAGGTGGGTGAGCTCGCCCGCCGAGAGGTCGGCGGCCGGGGCCCGGACGATCGCGATGCGGCGGTCGGTGACGACGGCGGCCGGAGCGCCCGTGGTGCGGAGGCGGTACCAGAGTGCGCGGCCGACGCTCGCCGCCGAGACGGTGAACGCGAGCAGGAAGACGAGGTTGAGTCCGGCGAAGGTCTGGAAGATGGAGGCCCAGACGGCGCCCGTGACGGCCTCGCCGGTGGCGCTGGCCTGGACGAGCGTGCCGAACACGGCTCCGACCACACCCGCGACGAGTCCCGCGAGGGCGGCGCTCCAGGTGCGTCCGAGCATCCCCGCGACGGCGAGGACGAGGACGACCACGAAGCCGAGCACGCTCGAGAGCAGGAAGTAGGCGTTGACCTGCGGGATGGAGCCGGGCTGCAGCTGGTTGCCGATGAAGAAGGCCAGCAGGTTGGCGAGGTGCGCCACGAGCGCGGTCGCCGCGGCGGCGAGCAGCGCGACGAGGATCCGGCGGCCCGTCCCGGGCGCGCGGTCCCGGTTCGGGGCGGTCGTGGAGGCGGCGGTCGGGGTGTCGGGAGTGGACGCGGGCGTCGAGTCGGAAGGCACCCGGCGACCCTACGCGCCCCCGCCCGCGCCTCGCCTGTCGATCCCCTAGCAGCCCCCTAAGAGCCACTCACCGCACCGCAGAGCGGTTTCAGCGGGAATCGCGTGCCAAGCGATTCCCGTGACCGGCGACGCCCCCACTCCATGGAAAGCCTCACGTCGTGGCACCGACCACGCCCCGCCGCGCGAGGAGCGGCCGGGAAACCGCCCACCGCAAGGCAGAGCCGACTCAGCGGGAATCGCGTGCCAAGCGATTCCCGCGACCGGCGACGCACCCCGCTCTACGGAACGCACCCCGTCGCGAAGCCGACCGCGCCCCGCCGCGCAGGGAGCGGCGGGGAGATCGAACACCACTTCTTCCACCGAGTGACGGGCGCGGAGCGCCCGTCACTCAGTGGAAGAAGTGCCGCTCCCCCGTCGTGTACATCGTGACGCCGGCGCGGGCGGCCGCGTCGATGACCTCGGCGTCGCGGACGGACCCGCCGGGCTGGACGACGGCCTTCACGCCGGCGGCGAGGAGCACCTCGAGGCCGTCGGCGAAGGGGAAGAACGCGTCGGAGGCGGCGACGGAGCCGGGGGCGCGGTCGCCGGCGCGGGTGACGGCGAGGTGGCAGGAGTCGACGCGGTTGACCTGGCCCATGCCGACGCCGACGGAGGCGCCGCCCTTGGCGAGGAGGATCGCGTTCGACTTGACGGCGCGGCAGGCCTTCCACGCGAACTCGAGGTCGAGCATCGTGTCGGCGTCGGCGGGCTCGCCGGCGACGAGCTGCCAGCCGGAGCTGACCTCGCCGGGGCCGCCGGTGAAGCGGTCCGGCTCCTGCAGCAGCAGGCCGCCGGAGATCTGCTTGAACTCGCGCTCGACGGGGGCGTAGAAGTCGGGGAGCTGCAGCAGGCGCAGGTTCTTCTTGGTCTTCAGCACCTCGAGCGCCTCGGGCTCGTAGCCGGGGGCGACGAGCACCTCGGTGAAGATCTCCTTCACCGTCTCGGCCATGGCGAGGGTGACGGGCCGGTTCGCGGCGATGACGCCGCCGAAGGCCGACACCGGGTCGCACTCGTGGGCGCGGCGGTGGGCGGAGGCGATGGGGTCGATCGCCTTCGAGCTCGCGATCGCGATGCCGCACGGGTTCGCGTGCTTGATGATCGCGACGGCGGGCAGTACGAAGTCGTACGCCGCGCGGACGGCCGCGTCGGCGTCGACGTAGTTGTTGTAGGACATCTCCTTGCCGTGCAGCTGCGTCGCCTGCGCGATGCCGGTGCCGTCGGGCGAGACGTAGAGGGCCGCCTTCTGGTGCGAGTTCTCGCCGTAGCGGAGGACCTGCTGCAGGGTCCCGCGGATCTCGACCGAGCCCTCGACGCCCTCGGCCGCCTCCTGCCCGGCGAACCAGGCGGCGACGGCGGAGTCGTAGGAGGCGGTGTGCGCGAAGGCGCGGGCCGCCAGGGTGCGGCGCGCGGCGAGCGTCGTGCCGCCGTCGGCGAGGGCGGTCGCGATCCCGGAGTAGTCGGCCGGATCGACGACGATCGCGACGTTCGCGTGGTTCTTCGCGGAGGCGCGGACGAGGGCCGGGCCCCCGATGTCGATGTTCTCGACCACGGTCGCCGCGTCGGCGCCGCCGGCGACGGTCTCGCGGAACGGGTACAGGTTCACCACGACCAGCTCGAACGCGGCGATGTCGAGCTGCTCCAGCTGCTCGCGGTGCGAGGCGAGCCTCAGGTCGGCGAGGATGCCCGCGTGCACGGCCGGGTGCAGCGTCTTCACGCGGCCGTCGAGCGACTCCGGGAACCCGGTGACGGCCGAGACGTCGGTGACCTCGTGGCCGGCGCCGCGGAGGGTCGCTGCGGTCGAGCCGGTGGAGACGAGCTCGACGCCGGCCGCGGCGAGCGCCGCTCCGAGCTCGAGCAGGCCGGTCTTGTCGCTGACCGAGATCAGCGCCCGGCGGACGGGGACCCGGTCGCGGTCGTCGTAGCTGCTGGGGTCGTGGGCGGTGATGCTCATGCGCGGGCGAGCTCCTCGAGGTCGACGGTTCCGTGGGCGATGTCGAGCACCGTCTGCACCAGCAGGCGACGCTCGATGGTCTTGATGCGCTCGTGCAGCGCGTCCTCGCTCTCGCCGGGGAGCACGGCGAGGCTCTCCTGGGCGATGACGGGGCCCGTGTCGACGCCGGTGTCGATCACGTGCACGGTGACGCCGGTCTCGGTCGCGCCGGCGGCGAGGGCGTCGCGGACGGCGTGGGCGCCGGGGAAGAGGGGCAGCAGGGCGGGATGCGTGTTGATCATCCGCGGGCTGAGCGCGTCCACCACCACGGGCGGCAGGATGCGCATGAAGCCCGCGCAGACGACGAGGTCGGGCTCCCACTCCCGGATGCGCCCGAGCAGGGCGGCGCCCCACTCGTCGCGGGAGGAGAAGTCGCACGGCGCGACCGTGAAGGCGGGGACTCCGCGCTCCTCGGCGTGGCGGAAGCCCTCGGCGTCGGTGTCGCTGCCGACCGCGACGATGCGGGCGGGGAAGCCCTCGTCGCCGGCGGCGTCCAGCAGGGCGCGGAGGTTCGATCCGCCGCCGGAGAGGAGCACGACCAACTTCAGCACTGCGCAAGTCTAGGGGGACGCCTCCGCCGGCGTCAGCCGCGTCGGCTGCGGCCCGCGGCGAGGCCCAGGCCCGCGGCCAGCGCGAGCTCGAGGACGGCGACCGCCCCGACGACGAGCGGGTCCGGGCCCACCTGGGCGAGCCGCCCGGGCCCGGCGGCGCCCGCCGAGAACCAGGCGAGGAGCCCGAGCAGCAGGCCGCCGACCACGCCGATCCCGCCGGCCGCGGCCGCGCCCCAGTGCAGCAGCGAGCGTCCGTCGAGCGCCTCGATCACGCCGCGCCGCAGCCGCCATCCCGCGGTGAACCCGGCGAGCAGCGGCACGAGCAGTCCGAGGAATCCGAAGGCCGAGTCCCCTGCGGGCAGTGCGGCGAGGACCGGGATCGACGGGATCGGTCCGAGCAGCGTTCCGGCCGCGCTCACGGAGGAGCCGGTGCCGAGGGCGAAGCCCGGGCCGATCAGCCAGCTCGCCGCCCAGATCACCAGGTTCGGGAGGAACGCGAGCTGTCCGAGAGTGAGGGCCAGGCCGCCGAGCGCCTCGGCGCCGAGGCTCTCGTAGAGCGCGACGACCGAGGTGTAGTGCACGACCAGCAGCACGGCGACGAGCACCGCCGCGACTCCGACCACGCCGGCCGCGGCGAGCGCTCCCCCGCGCAGCGACGCGAGGACGAGCCCGGGCCCCGGCGCGGGGACGCGGTCGAGCGCGGAGGCGGCCAGCTCGCCGAGGGGGTCGGCCTCGTCGCTGCGGGCGGAGTGGAGTGCTGCTCCGACGAGCACCCCCAGCGCGAAGACGAGCGGCGGCAGCAGCGTCCCCTGCAGGGGATCGACGGTGGCGGCCGGGTCCGCGGATCCGAGCGAGACCAGGAGCGCGATCGCCAGGTAGGTCGCGATCGCGATGAGGACGCCGATGGCCCGGAACGGCGACTCCTGGGCGCGGCGGCCGGTGCGCGCGCCGAGCAGCACGGTGAGGAGCGCGAAGGCCAGCGGAGCGATCGTCACCGGGAAGGCGCCCGCGCCTCCGGGCAGCGCGACGGCGAGTGCGGAGTCGGGGGCCAGCGCCGCCTGCAGGTCGGCCCCGTGGCCGAGCAGCCAGGCGTCGGCGGCGACCCGCCAGAACACGCCGAAGTCGACCGTCGTGTCGTACTGCACGGCCCAGAGGACGGTCAGCGGGACGAGCGGGATCGCGATCCCGATCAGCGCCGACAGCGCGGCGTCGAAGGCGGCGAGGAGGGCGACGGTGATCCGGTTCATGGGCCTGACGAGCCTAGCGGCGGCGCGCTCGGAGGCGGGTCAGGGGCGCGCCGCCCGGCCCTCTAGTGTCGGAGCCATGACGGGGACCTCGGACGCACGGACGGAGCGCGGCCTGGACCGCCTCGTGAACTTCTCCGACGCCGTCGTCGCCATCGCCATCACGTTCCTCGTCCTCCCCCTGGTCGACGTGGTCGAGGAGGGCCGCGCGGCCGATCTGGGGTCCCTCCTCACCGGGCACTACGGCACCCTCTCCGCCTTCTTCATCACGTTTGCCGTGATCGGGCGGCTCTGGGCGGTCCACCACTCCGTCTTCGAGGGCGTGGCCCGGTACTCGCCCGCGCTCGTCGTCGCGAACTTCGTCTGGCTGGCCGCGGTCGTCCTGCTCCCCTTCGCGGCGAACCTGATCTCGAACGTGCTCGACACCGACGGCAGCGTCATCGCGCTCTACATCGGCACGATGATCGCGGCGAGCGCGGCGACCCTCGCGATGCAGCTCATCGTGCGCCGCGACCCGGATCTCCTGGCCCTGGGGGCGGAACCGCGGCGCTCCCTCTCGAGGTCGCTGATCGTGATCAGCGTCCTCCTCGCGGCCCTCGTGCTCGCCGTCGCCGTGCCGGCCGTCAACATGTTCGCGCTCCTGCTGCTCCTGCTCTCGGGTCCGATCGAGCGCCTGGTGCACCGCGGTCGCCCCGGAGGACGAGCGGCCCACCGCCGGACGGAGCGCGGGCTCGACCGGCTCGTCAACTTCTCGGACGCGACCGCCGCCATCGCCATCACCGTCCTCGTCCTGCCGCTGGTGCAGCTGGCTCCCGAGGTCGCCCGGGAGGGCGGCGGAGTCCCGGCGCTGCTCGCGGAGCACCTGGACTCGGTCCTCGCCTTCGCGCTCTCCTTCGCGGTCATCGCCGTCTTCTGGATCCCCCACCACCGCGTCTTCGAGATCGCCGGGGACTACGACGGCGCCCTGGTGTGGCTGGACCTGCTCTGGCTGGCCGCGCTGGCGTTCTTCCCGTTCTCGACGAGCGCGCTGGCGCTGTTCCCGGACTCCCGGGCGACGATCGGGCTCTACATCGGCACGATGGCCGCGATGAGCGGGGCGCTGGTCCTGATCGAGCTGCGCCTCTCCCGGCACCCGGAGCTCAGGCGGCCCGGCGCAGGGCCCCTGCCGCTCGCGCCCGCCCTGCTGCCCTTCGCGCTGCTCCTCGTCGCACTGGCGCTGGCGCTGCTGATCCCGTCGGTCGGGCTCTGGTGGCTGCTCCTGCTCCTGCTGCAGAGGCCCGTCCGGGCACTGCTCGCGCGGCGCTGATCCTCAAGCGCCGGGCGTCCAGCTGAGGGGCGATGCGCTCGGCGACGGCGCGCAGGATGCGCCGGTGCGACTCCACCCCGCCGACCGCCGGGAGCGTCACCGTGAGCGCGTCCGCCTCCGCGAGCGCCGGATCCGCGGCGAGCGACGCGACGATCCGCTCCGGGCTCCCGACGTGGAGGGGGCTGAAGCGCATCGGGGCGGCGATGATCGACCGGTCGGCCGTGCGGGGGCGGCCCTCGTCGTCCATCCGCGCGAGGTAGCCCTCGATGAAGGGGCGGTGCGCCTCCTCGTCGGCGGCGTCGAGCAGCGGCAGCACGATGCGGCCCGCCGTCACCCTCGACGTGCGCCCCGGGTGCGCGGCGGAGAAGGCCTTGCGGTAGGCGCGGATCTGCACCGCCTGCTGCTCGGCGAACGGCAGGCCCGTCTCCTCCGTGTTGAGCGTGGACACCTGCAGGTGCATGCCCTGCTCGCCTGCCCGGACCGCGGAGGACACCGTTCCCGCCCCGTACCAGAGCCGGTCGGCGAGGCCGGGCGCGTGCGGCTGCTGAACCAGCGGAGCGCCGACCGGGACCGACATCAGGGCCGACTCCGCGACGCCGAGCACGGCGCCCGAGAGCGCCTCGCGGAGTCGCGCGATGCGCTCCTGCGCCTCCTCGCGGAAGTCGCGCTCGGCCTGCCCGAACACCCCGTCGAAGACGGAGGCGAGATGCGCGAAGCCGCTGCTGACGCCGAGGTCGAGGCGTCCGCCCGAGAGCAGGTCCACGGTCGCGGCGTCCTCGGCGAGGCGCACGGGCGACTCGTAGCGGGCGCCGATGACCGCGGTCCCGAGGCGGAGGCGGCGGGTCCGCTGGGAGGCGGCCGCGAAGAAGGTCATCGGAGATGCGAGGTAGCGCTCGAAGTGCCGCACGCGGACCCAGCCGGTGCCGTAGCCGAGCTCCTCGGCGAGCTCGAGCAGAGCGAGCCCGTCCTCGAGGCTCCGCGCGGCGTCGCCGGGCTGCTCGGGGCCCTTCGGGTACGGCACGAAGGTCAGCAGGTCGAGTCCGAGGCGGCGGGTCACTCTGCGACGCTACTCCGGCCGGACCCGCCCCGACGACGGAACGGACGGCGCCGCCCGCCGGAGCAGGGGCACCGTCCGTTCCGACGGTGGTGCGGGGAGGACGGGCGCTAGAGCGCCGCGTAGACCTCGCGGAGCAGGGCGGCCGTCTCGGACGGCGTCTTGCCGACCTTCACGCCCGCGGCCTCGAGGGCCTCCTTCTTGGCCTGCGCGGTCCCGGCCGAGCCGGAGACGATGGCGCCGGCATGGCCCATCGTCTTGCCCTCGGGGGCGGTGAAGCCCGCGACGTAGCCGACGACGGGCTTCGTGACGTTCGCCTTGATGAAGTCCGCGGCGCGCTCCTCGGCGTCGCCGCCGATCTCGCCGATCATCACGATCGCCTTCGTCTCGGGGTCGGCCTCGAACGCGGCGAGCGCGTCGATGTGGGTCGTGCCGATGATCGGGTCGCCGCCGATGCCGATGGCGGTCGAGAAGCCCAGGTCGCGCAGCTCGTACATCATCTGGTAGGTCAGGGTGCCCGACTTCGAGACGAGGCCGATCGGGCCCTTGCCGGTGATCGTCGCGGGGGTGATGCCCACGAGCGACTCGCCCGGCGTGATGATGCCGGGGCAGTTGGGGCCGATGATCCGCGTCTTGTTCCCCTTCTCCTGCGCGTACGCCCAGAACTCCGCGGAGTCCTGCACCGGGATGCCCTCGGTGATGACGACGAGGAGGCCGATCTCGGCGTCGATCGCCTCGATGACGGCGTCCTTCGAGAAGGCGGGCGGCACGAACGCGATGGAGACGTCGGCGCCGGTGGCCTCCATCGCCTCCTTCACGGTGCCGAAGACGGGGAGCTCGACGTCGCCGTGGGTGACGGTCGTGCCGGCCTTGCGGGCGTTGACGCCGCCGACCACGTTCGTGCCGGCCTTGAGCATCAGCGCGGTGTGCTTGGTGCCCTCGCCGCCGGTGATGCCCTGGACGATGACCTTGGAGTCCTTGGTGAGGAAGATCGACATGCTTGTTCTCTGATTCCTTGAGTCGTCGGGTCCGTTACGCGGCGGCGAGTTCGGCGGCCTTGTCGGCGCCCTCGTCCATGGTCGCGGCGAGCGTGATGAGCGGGTTGGCGGCGGCCTGGAGGATCGCGCGGCCCTCCTCGACCTTGTTGCCGTCGAGGCGGACGACGAGCGGCTTCGTGGCCGAGTCGCCGAGGATCTCGAGCGCCTGGAGGATGCCGTTGGCGACCGCGTCGCACGCGGTGATGCCGCCGAAGACGTTGACGAAGACGCTCTTGACCTGCTCGTCGCCGAGGATCACGTCGAGGCCGTTCGCCATCACCTGGGCGGAGGCTCCGCCGCCGATGTCGAGGAAGTTGGCCGGCTTCACGCCGTTGTGCCTCTCTCCGGCGTAGGCGACGACGTCGAGGGTCGACATGACCAGGCCCGCGCCGTTGCCGATGATGCCGACCTCGCCGTCGAGCTTCACGTAGTTGAGGTCGTTCTCCTTGGCCTTCGCCTCGAGCGGGTCGGCGGCGTCCTTGTCCTCGAGCGCGGCGTGGTCCGCGTGGCGGAAGCCGGCGTTCTCGTCGAGCGAGACCTTGCCGTCGAGCGCGACGATGTCGCCCTCCTCGGTGAGCACGAGCGGGTTCACCTCGACGAGCGTGGCGTCCTCGCCGGTGTAGACGTCGTAGAGCTTCACCAGGACGGGCGCGACCTTGGCGATCAGCTCCTCCGGGAACTTCGCCGCGCGGGCGATCTCCTCGGCCTTGGCCTGGTCGATGCCCTGGCCGGGGACGACCTCGACGCGCGCGAGGGCGTCGGGGCGCTCGACGGCGAGCTGCTCGATCTCCATGCCGCCCTCGTAGGAGGTGAGCGAGAGGTAGGAGCGGTTGGCCCGGTCCAGCAGCACCGAGAAGTAGAACTCGCGGTCGATCCGCGCACCGCCGGCGACCATGACGCGCTTGACGACGTGGCCCTTGATGTCGAGGCCGAGGATCGACTGCGCCGCGGCGAAAGCGTCCTCGGGGGTCTTCGCGACCTTCACGCCGCCCGCCTTGCCGCGGCCGCCGATCTTGACCTGCGCCTTGACGACGGTGACGCCGCCCAGCTTCTCCGCCGCGGCGCGCACCTCCTCCGGCGTGTCGGCGACGATGCCCGGGAGCACGGGGACGCCGTACTTCTCGAACAGATCACGGGCCTGGTATTCGAAGAGATCCACGCTGCATTCCCATTCCGCGCCGAGCGCGCTTGCGTTTCGAGTTCGAGGTGGCCCGGACGACGCCGGAGTCTCGGCACTGTCCCTGGGCCGCGCCGAGTCTACTCCGCACCCGCCGGGGGCTTCCCGTGCGGTCGCTCCGCGCCCGCCGGACGCCCGCCGGGGGCACCGGCTCCTCCTCCGCCCGCCGCTCCCGCGTAGCGTGGAGCCATGTCGTCGGCCTCCCGCACCCCGGACGTCTTCCGCGAGGGCGTGTTCCTGCTGGCGGGCGCGCGCGCGATCCTCCTCCAGATCGCGCACCCGGCGGTCGGGCAGGGCGTCGCCGACCACTCCGACTTCGTGCACCGGGCCGTGAACCGCCTGCACGGGACGCTCTCCTACCTCTACGTCCTGCACTACGGCACTCCCGAGGACGTGCGCGCCGTCCGCCGCCGCGTGAACAGGGCGCACGTGCCCGTGCGCGGCCCCGGCTACACGGCCTTCGACCCGGACCTGCAGCGCTGGGTCGCGGCGACGCTCACCCAGTCGATGCTGCAGCTCTACGAGGGCGCCTTCGGTGCGCTGAGCGAGGAGGAGGCGGACGACATCGTGCGCCGCTCCGTCGTCGTCGGCGCGGCCCTGCAGATGCCCGCGGACCTCTGGCCCGACTCCCGCACCGCGTTCGACGCCTACTGGGAGCGGGAGGTGGAGCGCCTCGACGTCACGCCCGCCGCCCGCCGCGTCGCCCACGACCTGCTGGGCCCGAGCATCGCCGCCTGGTACCTGCGCCCGCTCGGCCCCTACCTCCGCCTGATCACCGCCGGCCTGCTCCCGGCGGCGCTCCGCGAGCCCTTCGGCTTCCACTGGACCGCGCGGCAGGAGGCGCGGTTCGAGCGGGCGCTCTCGCGCACCTTCGCCGTCTACCGCCTCCTGCCCGCGATCGTGAGGACGGCGCCCAGCCGCTACTACCTCGCCCGGGTCCGTCGCGACGCTCAGAAGCCGGCCACGACCTCCCAGCCCGCGTAGGCGGCGAGCTCCAGCCCGAGCGCCTGCGCGGCCGCGCGCGCCTCGTCGATCCCGCGCTCGTCGCGCACGTCGACGGTGACCGGCACGCTGTCGCCGAACCCCGCGATCTCGACCCGCGCGCTCGTCGGACCGCTGTAGAGCGGAACGTGCGCGTCCGCGGTCCGCGCGCCGACCACTCGCGAGCCGGTCGCCTCCGCGATCACCGCGAGGGCGAACGGAGCCGTCACCACCGCGTCCGTGTAGAGCGTCGCCTCGCCGCGCATCGCGCCTCCCGTCGTCCGACCCGCGGGACCGGGCCGCAGCAGTCCGACTGTAGGCAGCCGCCCGCGCCTCCCGCACCCCCTTCCGCTCGGCGCCGGGATGCGCACTCCCCGCCCGTCCGTGCTGAACATCCGATGCGGATCGCTCGACGCGGCCTCTCGGCGGATCTACGGTGAAGCACCCGGCATCCGCCGCGGCGGTCAACGACGACTGGAGCCTTGATGAGCATCACCGAACCCCGCACGGCCGAGGCCCCCGCCGCTCCCCCGCCCGCCGCCGGCTTCGGCACCCTCTCCGTCGCGGCCATCCTGGCGGAGGCGGCGCGGCGCACCCCTGACACGATCGCCATCCGCGTCGGCGAGCAGGCCGTCGACTACGCGACCCTCTGGCGGCAGACCCGTGCCTACGCCGGAGCCCTGCGCGCCCAGGGGATCCGACCGGGCGACCGCGTGGCCCTGCTCGTCCCGAACGTCCCCGACTTCCCCCGCGGCTACTTCGCCGTCCTCGCGCTCGGCGCCGTGGTGGTCCCCGTGCACGCCCTGCTCAAGCACGACGAGATCGCCTACGTCCTCCGCGACTCCGGAGCCGTCGCGCTCGTGTGCGCCGCTCCGCTGCTCGCCGAGGGGGCCGCCGGAGCGGACCTCGCCGACGTTCCCGTGCTCAGCGTGATGGTGCCCGACGGCACCGCCTCGCCCCTCCCGCGCCTGGAGGACCTCGCCGCGGAGGCGACCCCGATCGACGGCTACGTGCCCCGCTCCCCCTCCGACACGGCGACGATCCTCTACACCAGCGGCACCACCGGCCGCCCGAAGGGGGCGGAGGGGACGCACTTCGCGATCGTCTCGCAGTCGGACGTCCTGCTGATGAACACCTTCGACCTGCACCGCGGCGACGTGGTGCTCGGGGCGCTGCCGCTCTTCCACACCTTCGGGCAGGTCTGCGCGATGAACACGGCCTTCCGCACCGCCGCGACGGTCGTCCTGGTGCCGAAGTTCGACGGCGACGCCGCGCTCGAGGCGATGATCGCCCACGGCTGCACGGTCTTCGAGGGCGTGCCCACGATGTACGTCGCCCTGCTCGACGCCGCGACCCGGCGCGAGGACCGGCCGCCGCTGCGCTACGCGGTCTCGGGAGGCGCCGCGCTGCCCGTCGCCGTGATCGAGCGCTTCCGCGAGGTGTTCGGCGTCGAGATCTACGAGGGCTACGGGCTCACCGAGACCTCCCCGGTCGCCACCTTCAACCACGTCGGAGTCCCGCCGCGGCCGGGCACGGTCGGCACGCCGATCTGGGGCGTCGAGGTCGAGGTCGCCCGCCCCGACGTGACCGACCGCGTCGAGCTGCTCCCCCGGGGCGAGCTCGGCGAGATCGTGGTGCGCGGGCACAACCTGATGAAGGGGTACCTCGGCAATCCGGCGGCGACCTCGGAGGCGGTGATCGACGGCTGGTTCCGCACCGGCGACCTGGGCACGAAGGACGAGGAGGACTACGTCCGCATCCTCGACCGCACGAAGGACATGATCATCCGCAACGGCTACAACGTGTACCCGCGCGAGGTCGAGGAGGTGCTGATCGGGCACCCGGCCGTGCAGAACGCAGCGGTCTTCGGGATCCCGGACGAGCGCCACGGCCAGGAGGTGATGGCCGCGGTGATCCTCGCCCCGTCGGCGACCGCCACCGCGGAGGAGCTGATCGCCTACGCGAACGAGCACCTCGCCGCCTTCAAGTTCCCCCGCCGCGTCGAGTTCGTCGACGCCCTCCCGCTCGGGCCCAGCGGCAAGATCCTCAAGCGGGAGCTCGTCGCGCGCTACGCCGGCTGACCACTTCCGCGAGATGCCGCTCGGGTGAGCCCGCCACGGCGTACCTCCCACTCGAGTGGAATCTCGCGGACGGCGACCAGAGGGCACACGGGAAGGGACGGACGTCAGCCGAGCAGGGACCAGACGGTCCCGGCGAGGACGGTGCCGACGGCGGCGCCCGCGAGGACCTGGGCGGGGGTGTGCGCGCCGAGGCGCACCCGCGACCAGAGCACCCAGAGGACGATGGGCACGCTGATCAGCAGGGAGAGCGGTCCGTAGGCGATCAGCACGACGACGGCGCAGGTGGCGACCACCGCCGCGTGCCCGGACAGCTTCCAGACCAGGTTGACCACGCCGACGGCGAGCACCACGGCCACCGTCACCACGCCGAACGTGGTCACCGCGGCAGGAGCGCCGAGCACGGCGAGCAGTACCAGGCCGGCCGCTATCGACACCAGCGCCAGCGCGATCGGCAGCGCCCGCTCGCGCCGGTCGGGCACGTGATGGTCGCCGTGGATCCGGCCGGTGCGCATCAGCAGACGGATGACGAGGTAGGGCACCACGCCGACGAAGAGCGCCGCGAGCGCTCCCCAGGCGACGCCCAGCAGGGGCGGATCCGCGACGCGCGCGCCGACCACGACCGGCACGAGCACCGCGAGGACCGCCGGGGAGAACGCCTCCGTCGCGAGCCGCGCGGCCGCCGATCCGGCCGCCACCGGACTAGATCTTCTCGATCGGCGCGACCTTGATCAGCAGCTTCTTCGCGCCCACCTGGTCGAAGAGCACGTGCGCGACGCGCTTCGAGCCCTCGCCCGTCACCGCGTTCACGCGCCCCTCACCGAAGTCGGTGTGCCGGATGCGGTCGCCCGGGATCAGCTCGAGGTCGCCGTTGTCGCGCACCATGCCGGTGATCCGGTTCGGGAACTCGCCCTTGGCCTTCGGCGCCGCGGCGAGCGCCTCCCGGAACTCGGTGTTCGATCGCGACTTGCCGAAGCCGGGCCGCTGAGCGTTCAGGGCCCGGGGCTGCGTGCCGCCGCGCGAGGTCGCCGCGCCGGGCGACTGGCGCCACTGGATCAGCTCTCCCGGGATCTCCTGCAGGAACCGGCTCGGCATCGCGACCGACGTCTCGCCGTACTGCGCGCGGGTCATCGCGAGCGAGAGGTAGAGGCGCTTGCGGGCCCGGGTGATCCCCACGTAGAACAGCCGCCGCTCCTCGGCCGGGCCGCCGGGCTCGTTCGCCGAGATGCGGTGCGGGAGCAGGTCCTCCTCGATGCCGGTGAGGAACACGGCGTCGTACTCGAGGCCCTTCGCCGTGTGCAGCGTCATCAGCGAGACGGTGCCGGAGTCGTCGTCGAGGTCGTCGGCCGCGGCGACCAGCGAGACCTCGGTGAGGAAGTCCACGAGCCCGCCGTCCGGGTTGTTGCGCGCGAACTCCTTGGTGACGGCGATGAGCTCGTCGACGTTCTCGGCGCGGGCCTCGTCCTGCGGGTCGCGGCTGGCGCGGAGCATGTCGAGGTAGCCGCTGCGGGTGAGGAGCGCCGTCAGCACCTCGTGCACCTTCGCCTCGCCGCCCTCCCGTGCGGGGTCGAGCATCAGCGCGCACTCGTCGAGGAGGGTCGCGAGGTCGACGATCGCCTTCGTCACCTTCGGGCCCATCCCGAGCGAGCCGGCGTTGCGCATCGCCTCCCGCAGGGTCACCGCGTTGGTGTCGGCGAACGACTGCAGCTGCGCCTCCGTCGCGGGGCCGATGCCCCGCTTCGGAGTGTTCATGATGCGCCGCAGCGCCAGCACGTCGGCCGGATTCGCCACCGTGATCAGGTACGCCAGGGCGTCCTTGATCTCGGCGCGCTCGTAGAACTTCGTGCCGCCCAGGATCCGGTAGGGCAGCGCGGAGCGGATGAAGATCTCCTCCAGCGCGCGGGTCTGCGCGTTGGTGCGGTAGAAGACCGCGATCTCGTCGTAGCCCGTGCCCGCCGCGTGCAGGCGGGCGATCTCGTCGACCACGAACTGCGCCTCGTCGTGACCCGAGTAACCGGTGTAGCCGACGATCTTCTCCCCGTCGCCGCTGGAGGACCAGAGGTTCTTCGCGCGACGGTCGAAGTTGTTCGAGATGACGGCGTTGGCCGCCGAGAGGATGTTCTGCGTCGAGCGGTAGTTCTGCTCGAGCAGGATCACGCGGCAGCCCGGGAAGTCGCGCTCGAACTCGACGATGTTGCGGATGTCGGCGCCGCGGAACGCGTAGATGGACTGGTCCGAGTCGCCGACGACGGTGAGCGAGGCCCCCGGGATGGAGCCGTCGGCCGTGACCGGTCCGCGGTAGGGGCGGTCGAACTGCGCCGCGGCCATCGTCGCCGGCGGCACGGGCCGGGTCAGCTCGTGGATCAGCGAGTACTGGGCGTGGTTCGTGTCCTGGTACTCGTCGACCAGCACGTGGCGGAAGCGCCGCTGGTACTTCGCGGCGACGTGCGGGAAGGCGCGGAAGAGGTAGACGGTCTGCGCGATCAGGTCGTCGAAGTCGAACGCGTTCGCCCCCTCGAGCGCCCGCGAGTAGGCCCGGAAGACCTGGAGGAACATCTCCTCGTTCGGGTCGCTGAGGTTCGCGGTGCGGGCGTAGGAGTCGACGTCGGCGAGCTCGTTCTTGAGCTTGGAGATCTTCGCGGAGGCGCTCGCGACGGTGATCCCGAGCGAGTCGGCCTCGAGGTCCTTCACGATGCGCTTGAGCAGGGCCCGCTGATCGCCCGAGTCGTAGATCGTGAACGACTTGGTCATGCCGAAGTTCTCGGCCTCGCGGCGCAGGATCCGCACGCACGCGGAGTGGAACGTCGAGATCCACATCCCCTCGGCGCTCTGCCCCACCAGCTTCTCGACGCGCTCGCGCATCTCGGCCGCGGCCTTGTTGGTGAACGTGATCGCGAGGATCTGGCTCGGCCAGGCCTCGCCGTTGCCCAGGAGGCTCGCGATGCGCCGGGTGAGGACGCTGGTCTTGCCCGAGCCCGCACCCGCGACGATGAGCAGCGCGTCTCCGCGGTACTCGACCGCCTCGCGCTGCTGGGGGTTCAGCCCCGCGACGAGCTGCTCGTGCGCCGGGTCGGTGCGGGGCGCGTCCCCGGGGCCGCCGGGGGGACCGACGATGACCGGGGTGGCGCGGGAGTCGCTCGGATCGAAGAGGAAGCTCATGTCCCTCCGAGTGTAGATCGCCCCTCCGACACCGGGAGCGGTCAGGCGGTCCGCTGACGCGGCGCGGGCGAGGTGAGCGCCCCACCGACGTCCAGTCCGCGCCACGCGAGGGAGAAGCCGAGCACGGCGAGCGCCGACGTCGACACCGCCAGGAGCTGCAGGAGCGCGAAGGCGGTGAGGTCCTTCGTGTCGTCGGGGTAGTACTGGATGCCCTGGACGGCGAGAGCCGCGAGCAGCACCACCACGATCACCGAGCACACCAGGAGCAGCCGGTTCACCCCGCGCCGCGCGGGCCTCTTCGGCGCTCGGCCCACCTGGGCCCTGGTGGTCAGCCACGCGCAGGCGGCGGAGGCGGAGGCGAGCGCGACGAGGTCGGCCCCGAGGACGTCGCTCGCCCGGTGCCAGGAGGCGGCCATCGTCAGGTTGCCGACCAGCACCACGACCGCGCCGCCCAGCGCGAGCACGACGGTCCGCGCGCGCCCGGGGACGACCATCGCCAGGGCGAACACCACCGAGACGGCCGCCGCGGTGTGCCCGCTCGGGAAGCTGCCGCCGGTGTACCAGGAGTCGGTGTCGACCAGCTCGGGCCGCTCGAGGACCACGTTCTTGAGCAGCTGGGTGAGCCCGGCCGTGACGACGATCGAGCCGACGGAGGCGACGGCCAGCGCCGGGCGCCTCCGGATCAGTGCGATCGCCGCGACGAGCAGGGCGCCGACGACCATGGAGAGCGGGGTGACGTCCGCGAGCGCCCCCGCGGCGGCGCCGGTGGCGCGGCCGAAGACGAGGTCGGCGCCCCGGAGCCCCGAGTTCTCGACGCCCTGGCCCTGAGGGGTGAGCACGGCGAGCCAGTACACGACGGCGACGCCGATCACGGCGAGGACGGCGGTGGTGATCCAGCGGCGGGTGATGCGCTCTCGGGTGGACACGGGGCCTCCTCTCGAGGGTCGGGCGGGCGGTGGTGAGCCGATGATGCCAGCGCAGCCTCCGCGTCCGCTCGGCACGCGCCGGAGGAGCGCCCGATCACGATCCGGGTTCAGCCGCGGAGCAGACGCTCCTGCTCGGCCGCCCGCGCCTCGATCGCCAGATCGGGCTGGTCGGCGAAGACGCCGTCCACTCCCGAGCGGAGGATCATCGCGAACTCCTCCTGCCAGCCGCCGTACTCCGCCGGGTCCTTCCCGCGGCGGTGCACCTTCTCGAGGAACCGGTTCTCGGCGCGCAGCGTCCAGCAGTAGACCTCGAGCCCGGCCGCGTGCGCGTCCTCGACGAGCGGACCGGTCCCCGTCGCCCGGCCGGCCGCGTCCCGCGAGAAGAGCATGCTCTTGTCGACGCTGATCCCGTCGACGGCTCCGGCGAGGTTCCGCAGTCCCGCCGGCGTGGTGAAGGCGGAGTAGGGGGCCGCGTCGGCGCCGTGGGCGGCCACGAGGTCGGGCGGGGCGCCGCGCGACTCGAGCAGGTAGATCCGGCGGGTGCCGACTCCGCTCACCGCGAGCCGCTCCAGCACGGTCTTCTCGAAGCTCTCGATCGTGAGCCGCGGGTCGCGCGGACCCCAGCCCGCGGCGGCGAGCTCCTCGCGCAGCAGCACGTCCAGCGGCAGCCCGATCCCGGCGAAGTACGTCGCGTGCTTGATCTCGGCGACGAGCCCCGGCGGAGCGAGCGGATCGTCCTCCGCCGCCCGGTCCAGCAGCGCCAGCAGCTCGCTGAAGCGCAGCAGCGGGAACTGGCCGTCGAACGTGGCGCTGGAGCTGCGCACCGCCGGCAGCCGCTCGCGGGCCCGCAGCTCCGACAGCTCGTCCCAGGTGAAGTCCTCGGTGAACCAGCCGGTGATCTCGCGGCCGTCGATCCGCTTGGTGGTGCGGCGTGCAGCGAACTCCGGGCGCTTCTCGACGTCCGTCGTGCCGGAGATCTCGTTCTCGTGGCGAAGGACGAGCACGCCGTCGCGGGTCGCCACCAGATCGGGCTCGAGCGCATCGGCGCCCAGCGCGATCGCCAGCTCGTAGGCGGAGCGGGTGTGCTCCGGTCGGTAGCCGCTCGCTCCGCGGTGGCCGATGACGAGCGGTGACTGGCGCGCGGGCATGCCGCGATCCTACGGGCGGCTCTGCACGGCTCGCAGCGGAGTCGAGGTCCGCTCGAAGAGAACAGCCAGACTCTGAGAGGTGCTCTCAGATAAGGTGGTGTCCATCGTCGCAGTCCTCTCGGATCCGCGGCGCACCCCGCACCCACAGCGACTCAGATCCGCGAGTTCCCTCGGAGACCAGCGCACCTGAGAGAAGAGGAACCATGGCAAGCAACAATCCGGCCTTCGGACGCCCGGAGTTCAGCAACCGCGGCTACGCCGGCCGCGTGCAGGACCTCCCGGACGTCTCCCCCGGCACGCTCGACCAGATGTACTCCCGTCCGGCCGCCGGCTCCGTCGAGACCGACCGGATGACCGTCGAGGACACCCTCGCCAAGACCGCCCTCGCCTTCGTCGTGCTCCTCGCGGGTGCGGCCGTCGGCTGGTTCGTCCCGGGCCTGATGCTCCCCGCCGTGCTCGTCGCGCTGGTGCTGGGCATCGTCAACGCCTTCAAGAAGCAGCCGTCGCCCGCCCTGATCCTCGGCTACGCCGCGACCCAGGGCATCGCGGTCGGCGCGATCTCGAAGTTCTTCGAGAGCGCGTACGCCGGAGCGGTCGTCCAGGCCCTCATGGCGACCGTCATCGTGATCGGCGTCACCCTGGCGCTGTTCATGAACGGCAAGATCCGCACCTCGCCGAAGCTCAACAAGATCTTCTTCATCGGCATGATCAGCTACGCGGTGTTCTCGCTGGTGAACCTGGGCCTCGGCCTCTTCGGCGTCGGCGGCGGCTTCGGTCTCCGCACCGGCTTCATCGGCATCGTGATCGGCCTCATCGCCGTCGCGCTCGCCACGTACTCGCTCGTGATGGACTTCGAGTTCATCCAGCAGGGCGTGCGCAACCGCCTCCCCCGCATCTACGGCTGGACCGGCGCCTACGGCATCCTGGTCACCGTCGTCTGGATGTACCTGGAGATCCTGCGCCTCGTCGCGATCTTCCGCGAGTAGCACGGCGCACCACGTCCGACGGGCGCTCGACCTCCGGGTCGGGCGCCCGTCGTCGTTCCCGGCCCCAGCGTCGTTCCCGGTGCACTGCCGGGAGCGCCTGGCACGATGGAGGGATGAGCGCCGCAGACTCCCGGATCGTCGGCCTCGACGTCGCTCGCGGCCTGGCCGTCCTCGGCATGTTCGCCGCCCACCTCGCCCCGGTCGAGAGCGAGATGCTCTGGAACGGCCGCAGCTCCGTCCTCTTCGCCGTGCTGGCGGGAGTGTCGATCGGGCTGATGACGGGCGGATCACAGCGCTCCTCGCGGCCCTGGCACGACACGGGATCGATCCTGCTCCGCGGGCTGTACCTGCTCGTCATCGGCGTCGCCCTCACCCTGCTAGGGACGCCGATCGCGGTGATCCTGCCGCACTACGGGGTGATGTTCCTCGTCGCGGCGCTGCTGCTCTTCCTGCCGCGGGGGGTCCTCGCCGTGCTGGTCGCGGTCGCGGCGATCGCCGGGCCCCTCGCGGTCGACGCGCTGACGAGCGCCGGCGGCTCCTGGCTCTCGACCCTGTCGCCCGACGAGGCGCTCCTGGCCGCGCAGCCCCTCATCTGGCTCACCCAGTACTACCCGGTGCCGTCGTGGCTGGCGTACGTGGTGCTCGGCCTCCTGATCGCGCGCTGCGACGTCCGGTCCGCGACCACCCAGCGCTGGGTCGTCGTCGGCGGCGCCGTCTCGGCCGTGCTCGGCTACGGCGGCGGGCTGCTGCTCGGGGGTCCGGAGGCGGTGGAGGCGCACGCCAGCACCACCGCCGAGCTCCTCGGGGCGGGCGGGGTCGCCTGCGTGGTCCTCGGCGCGCTGACGGCTCTGCTGCAGCGGCTGCCGCTCCTGGCACGGGCGGCGACTCCGATCGCGGCCGTCGGTGCGATGCCGCTGACGATCTACTCGCTGCAGCTCGTGGCGCTGGCGGTGTACCTGGTCCCGTACGAGCCGTTCGACTTCGAGGCGTGGCGCAGCTGGACGCTGCTCGGCGTCTTCGTGGTCGGCTCGATCGTCGCCGCTCTCCTCTGGAGGCGGCTCGTGGGGCAGGGCCCGCTGGAGTGGCTGCTCGCGCGCGCGTCGCTGCGACCTCGGGGACCGCGCGCGGCGCTGGGTTAGGGTGGCCGGATGATCACGCGTCGCGAGGCCGCTCAGCGCCTCGACATCCCCCTCGAGATGGCGACGCGGCACGGCATCCCCACCCGTCTGTCGGAGGAGGAGCTCGCCGCCCTCGAGCAGGATCCGCCCGCCTGGCTCGTCCAGTCGCGCGCGAACCGCACCGGCAGGCGTCCCGTGTGGGTGACCCTGGACTGCGCCGTCTGCGGCCGCTCCGAGGCCGCCCGCCCGAAGAAGTGGTGGCCCGAGTTCACGTTCCTCGTCTGCGAGGACCACTCCCCCGCCTCCTGGCCGCACCACCCCGAGGGCCACCGCCGCGACGAGTACGACGGCATCGGCACCCGCTTCATCGGCGTGCTCGACACCCCCGCCTGACCCGCGCTCGCGCGCCTGCCGCCTGCACCTCGGCCCCCGGACCAGCGCCGACCCGCGTTCCCCGACCGCTCGGCAGGAGCTCGCTTCTCCGCCGGCACCCCAGGAACGTCCCCGCAGGGCCTCGTCCCGCTGACCGCCACTCGGAACGCCTCGCCAGGCACCGGTCAACCCCGACCGATCCCCCGGCCGAACCGCGGCCACCCGTTCCCTGAACAGCCACCTGAGCTCGTTCCCCGACCTGCACTCCGGGAACGGCCCCCTCGGGGCTCGTTCCTCTCCACCTGCACCCGGGAACGGCCCCGCAGGGGCTCGTTCCCCCACACTCTCCCCTCAACAAGAAACGGCCCCCTCGAAGGGAGCCGTTCCTGACGTTCCGCGGGTCTCCGCGCGGTCAGCTGCAAGGCGGAGAAGGGCGCGATACCGGAGGTATCGCAACCGCCGACAACGCCGCAGATGACCGTGCGGAGACCCGCGGAATCACTCCCACTCGATGGTGCCGGGGGGCTTGGACGTCACATCCAGCACCACCCGGTTCACGCCGCTCACCTCGTTGGTGATGCGGTTGGAGATTCTGGCGAGGAGGTCGTAGGGCAGGCGGGTCCAGTCGGCGGTCATCGCGTCTTCCGAGGAGACGGGGCGCAGGACGATGGGGTGGCCGTAGGTGCGGCCGTCGCCCTGGACTCCGACGGAGCGGACGTCGGCGAGGAGGACGACGGGGCACTGCCAGATCTCGGTGTCGAGGCCGGCGGCGGTGAGCTCGGCGCGGACGATGGCGTCGGCGTCCTGGAGGAGGTCGAGCCGCTCCTGGGTGACCTCGCCGACGATGCGGATGCCGAGGCCGGGTCCGGGGAAGGGCTGGCGGCCGACGATGACCTCGGGGAGGCCGAGCTCGCGGCCGATCGCGCGGACCTCGTCCTTGAAGAGGGTGCGGAGCGGCTCGACGAGCGCGAACTGCAGGTCCTCGGGGAGTCCGCCGACGTTGTGGTGGGACTTGATGTTGGCGGTGCCGGTGCCGCCGCCGGATTCGACGACGTCGGGGTAGAGCGTGCCCTGGACGAGGAAGTCGATCGTCTCGCCCTCGCCCTGCGCTTCGAGCACGAGCGCTTCGGCGGCGGCCTCGAAGGTGCGGATGAACTCGCGGCCGATGATCTTGCGCTTCTGCTCCGGGTCGCTGACGCCGGCGAGCGCGTCGAGGAACTGCTCGCGCGCGTCGACGGTGACCAGGCGGACGCCGGTCGCGGCGACGTAGTCCTCCTCGACCTGGCGGCGCTCGTCCTTGCGGAGGAGTCCGTGGTCGACGAAGACGCAGGTGAGCTGATCGCCGATGGCGCGGTGCACGATCGCAGCGGCGACGGCGGAGTCGACTCCGCCGGACAGGCCGCAGATGACGCGTCCGGTGCCGACCTGCTCGCGGATCACGGCGACCTGGTCGTCGATCACGTTGGAGGAGTTCCAGTCGGCCGGGATGCCCGCGGCGCGGTGGAGGAAGTTCTCGATGACGGCCTGGCCGTAGGCGGAGTGCTTGACCTCCGGGTGCCACTGCACGCCGTAGAGGCGGCGCTCGTCGTTGCCGAAGGCGGCGACCGGGGTGGAGCTCGTGGAGGCGAGGACCTCGAAGCCCTCGGGTGCCTGTGCGACCGAGTCGCCGTGGCTCATCCACACCGTCTGGTCGGCGGGCTGCTCGCCGAGGAGCACGCCACCGTCGGTCGAGAGGGCGGCGTCCGTCGCTCCGTACTCGCGCAGCCCCGTGTTGGCGACCTCGCCGCCGAGCGTCTTCGCCATCACCTGGAAGCCGTAGCAGATGCCCAGGACCGGGACCCCGAGGTCGAAGATCGCGGGGTCGAGCTGCGGGGCGCCCTCCTCGTACACGCTGGAGGGGCCGCCCGAGAGGATGATGCCGACGGGCGACTTCGCGGCGATCTCGGCGGCCGTGGCGTTGGAGGGCACGATCTCGGAGTAGACGTTCGCCTCGCGGACCCGGCGGGCGATCAGCTGCGCGTACTGCGCGCCGAAGTCGACGACGAGGACGGGCTGCGCGGCCAGGTGCGGCTGGGGAGCGGTGGGCTGCTCGCTAATGGGGGGCCTCCACGGAGTCGGTCGGGGTCTTCGGGTCGGTGCCGGCGGTCCGGCGCTCGAGGTACTGCTCGACCTCGCGGGCGATGCGGGTCTCGACGAAGAAGGAGAGGGTGGGCACCACGCCGCCGAGCGCGATGAGCACGAAGCGCGTGAACGGCCAGCGCATGAGGCTCCACAGGCGGAAGTCGGCGAAGAGGTAGACGACGTAGAACCAGCCGTGCGCGATCAGGATGCCGGTGGACAGGTTCGCGCCGGTGCCGCTCGACGTGAACTCGCCTCCGGGCACCTCGTACATCGGGGCGAAGTGCAGGACGCCCTGCTGGCCGAAGGCGAACAGCTCGAGGTGGAAGACGTACTTGAGGAGCATCTCCGCGCAGAGCAGGAGCAGCATCACGCCGGTGATGATCGAGGTCACCCGGTAGAAGCGCAGCGCGCTCCGGATCGCAGGGAACTGCGCGGGCTTGGGCTCGAGGGGCATGACGACCAGTTTACGGTGCGGGGGCGGGGGCCTCGGCCCGGTCGCCCAGGTCGGCGCGGGCGCGCTCCTCGGCGTCGAGCGCCTCCTCGGCCTCGCGCTCCCACGCGTCCTTGACGAGGCGGAACCAGAGGTAGAGGGCGAAGCCGGCGAAGACGACCCACTCGATCGCGTAGAAGACGTTGAGCCAGTTCAGCGAGACGTCGCTCACGCGCGCCGGGGAGTCGATGGCCTCGAGGCCGGCGACCGGCTCCTCGACGACGACGTAGCCCTGGTAGACGTCCTGGGGCGGGTCCGGCCAGCGGTTGATCAGCGCGGGGACGGAGAGCGCGGTGAGGGTGGCGGGGTCCAGGCCCTCCGCCGGCGCCTCCGCGGCCTCGTTCGCCACGAGGCGGCCGGTGAAGGAGGACGGTGCCTGCTCGCTCCCGCTGTTCAGCGCGTCCGCGACGGACTGCGCCTGCGTTTCGTCCTGCGTCCAGCCGTAGGCGAGCACCAGGTCGGCGTCGGCGGTGCGGGTGCGGGCGATGACCCACCAGCCCGGCTGCTCGCCGTTCAGGCGTCCGCCGAGGATCTCGGCACCGCCCGGCACGAAGACGGACGAGCCGTCCACGCGCTGTCCGTCGGCGGTCGCCGTGATCGAGCGGGAGGGGGTCGCGACCTCGGCGAGCGGGAGCGTCGTCTCCGACACTCCGGAGTCGGGCGCGGCGGCTTCGACCGCGCGGCCGACCTGCCACTGCCCGAGCGCGGCGAAGAGCCCGGCGATCAGGAGTGCGAGCGCCAGCGCGGCGATCCAGCGCGGGCGCCGGGCCACCTGCCCGACCGTGCTCTGCGTCATTCGTCCCTCGTCCGCCCTCGATCCGTGCGGTGTCCCGCGGGCCGGATCGAGCCTAACCCGTGAGTGTGGGAGCTCCGTGGGATCAGTAGTCGGGCTCCCTCGGGCGGCGGGGCCGGGCGTCGTCGGCGCCGTCGGACTGCTGCATCGCCTGGTCGATGAGCGCCTGGCGCATCGGATCGGGGAACTCGTCGTCGAGCTCGTCCGGCTCCGCGGGGCGCCTCGGAGCAGCGGGGGCCTCCTCCGCGGAGACGGCGGGCGCGGCCATCGCCGCCTCCACGAGCGCGAAGTCCTCCTCGTCCATGGCCGTGGCCGCTGCGGGTGCCGGGCGGTGCCGCCGCCGCGAGAGGAACGCGCCGATGCTCTCGGAGCGCGAGGCGAGGATCGGCCCGACGATCGCCATGATCAGCACGTAGAGGCCGGCGAAGGGCTGGATCCGCTCGTCGAGCCCCGCCGAGAGCGAGAGCGTCGCCAGGATGAGCGCGAACTCGCCGCGGTTGTGCAGGATGAACGCCGCGTTCAGGCCCGCGCGCGGTCCGAGCTTGTTGAGCCACGCGACGAACTGCCCCGCGCCGAGGTTCAGGACGATGGTCATCACCGCGGCGATCAGCACCGGGACCACGACGCTCGGGAACGCACCGGGATCCAGCCCGAGACCGAAGTTGACGAAGAAGAAGGCTCCGAACACGTCGCGCAGCGGGATCGCGATGTGCTCGACCCTCGACCGGAACCGCGTCGCTCCGATGACCAGTCCGATCAGGAACGCGCCGATCGCGTCCGTCACTCCGAGGACCTCGCCGATGCCGCCGAACAGGATGGCGAGACCGAAGAACAGGATCGTGAACAGCTCGTCGTCGCGGGTGCGGAAGAAGCGGGAGACGACCTTCCCGCCCCAGCGGGCGATCGCGAACATCACCACGAGGAACGCGAACGCGATGACGAGCTTGAGCACCACCGGCCACGGCTCCGTCTCGCCCGAGAGCACCACGGACACGATCGCCAGGTAGACCGCGATGAAGATGTCCTCGACGACCGTGACGCCCAGGATCATCGGCGTCTCGGGGTTCGCCAGGCGCTTGAGCTCGATCAGCAGCTTGGTGACGATCGCGCTCGAGCTCGTCGCCGTGATGCCGGCGATGATCAGCGCCTCGCGGCTCCCCCAGCCCAGCGCGAAGCCGAAGCCGAGGCCGACGGCCATGTTGACCGCGATGTAGGAGCCGCCGGAGAGGATCAGGCGGCCGGCGTTCCCGAAGAACTCGTCCTGGTCGAACTCCAGGCCGAGGTTGAACAGCAGGAGTATCAGCCCGAAGACCGCGGTCAGCTCGATGTAGCTCGACTCGAAGTCGAGCGGGAAGAGGTGGAAGTTCGGGCTCGCGAGGAGCCCGACGACCATGTAGATCGGGATGGCCGGGAGCCCGATCGTCCTCCCCAGCCGGCCGAGGACGTAGGCGACGACGAACAGGACGCCGAGGACGATGAGGTCTTCGCCGTGGTGCATCCTCAGGCTCCGGGCGGGGCGTCGACCGTCTTGGCGAAGCTGCCGGTGCGGAAGAACGCGAACGCCTTGGCGACCTTCTCGGGGCTGCCGGCGACCACGAGGGTGTCGCCGGGGAAGACGCGGAAGTCGGGGGCCGGCGCCGGATTGGCGGCGTCGCCCCGGACCACGGCGACGACGGTCAGCCCGACGATCCCTCGGTCGGCGGGCTTGCCGAGCTGCTGTCCGGCGATGTGGTCGTCGTAGTCGACGGTGAACCAGTCGATCGAGAGGCCCGGGATCTGATCGAGCGCGGTCAGCGACTCCGTGATCTGCGTGCCGCCGAGGAGCTCGGCGAGGGTGTGCGCCTCGTCGTCGCTCAGGCGGAGGGACACCTTGGCGCCGTCCTGGTCGCCCTCGGCGAACGTGATCAGGTCGCTGTGGCCGGAGCGGTGGGCGATGACCCCGACCTTGCCGCCGTCGGCCGTCAGGAACGTGTGCAGAACGCCGACACCGGGCAGTTTGACCCTGCGGACCTCGACCATGCGTGCTCCCTCCGCGCCGTGCGGCGCTCCCACTCGGGACTTCCAGCTTAGGCGCGTGCGGAGCCCTCCTGCCGAGGGAACCCCGACCCGTCGAGGGATCCCGCAGTTCCCGGCGGGCTCGGCGGTCCTGCGTCCCTCGCTGTCCACAGGGGGTGGGGGGAGTCTCCACAGGAGGAGCGGAGGGAGGGAAAGGGGGGCGGAAGCGTGCAGTGGGGATCTGTCGAGACGGAGCGTGCCGCCGGTCGGACGAGTCCGTGCGGCTTCGCCGCGGTACGCGCGGACCGGCGAGTGGGCGAGGGCCTCCGCGGACGAGCGGCAGCGGGCGCGGATCGACGCCGTGGCCGCGACCTGGAGCGCGCCCTTCGTCCTCCGCGAGTCGGCGGCGGCGGTCCGGGACCCCCTGGTCGAGCCGCTCGCGGTGACCGTGCATGTCGAGGGGCGACGGACCCGGGCAGCCGGATGCGGAACGGCGTCGCGGAGCGCGCGTCCGCCCTCACCCGCACTGATCGACGGACTCGCCGTCTCGGATCTCGCGCAGACCGCCGTCGATCCGAACCGACCCGGCGTTCCTCGGGGGCCGCTCGCCCGAGCACGTGCTTCTCGCCCAGAAGCGCCGGGAAGACCGTATTCGCGCGCGCGGGTCCGCAGTGTCGTCCGCCGGGCTGGCGCGAGGCCTACGACGCCAGCACGTCCGGCCGGCCCGCGCCGGCGTCCGCCGCGTCCAGGGACTCCCGGGCCGTCGAGGGAGCCCGCTGTTCGCGGTGGCCTCGACGGTCAGGATCGCCTCGGTCGGTGAGCGTCAGCTGGGCTGGTACGGCGCGACGACGACCTCGACCCGCTGGAACTCCTTGAGGTCGGAGTAGCCGGTCGTCGCCATCGAGCGGCGCAGGGCGCCGATGAGGTTCGCCGTGCCGTCGGCGCCGGTCGCCGGGCCGTAGAGGACCTGCTCGAGGGTGCCGACGGTGCCGACCTCGACGCGGCGGCCTCGCGGCAGCTGCGGGTGGTGCGCCTCCGCGCCCCAGTGCCAGCCGCCGCCCGGAGCGTCGGTCGCGCGCGCCAGCGCCGAGCCGAGCATCACGGCGTCCGCGCCCACCGCGACGGCCTTCACGATGTCGCCGGAGGTGCCGAGGCCGCCGTCCGCGATGACGTGCACGTAGCGTCCGCCCGACTCGTCGAGGTAGTCGCGGCGAGCGCCGGCGACATCGGCGACCGCGGTCGCCATCGGAGCCTGGATGCCGAGCGTCGTGCGAGTGGTGGAGGCGGCACCGCCGCCGAACCCGACGAGGACGCCCGCGGCGCCCGTGCGCATGAGGTGCAGGGCCGCGGTGTAGGTGGAGGCGCCGCCGACGATGACGGGCACATCGAGCTCGTAGATGAACTTCTTGAGGTTCAGCGGCTCGGTATCGCGCGAGACGTGCTCGGCCGAGACGGTCGTGCCGCGGATGACGAACACGTCGACCCCGGCGTCGACGACGGTCTGGTACAGCTCCGCGGTCCGCTGGGGCGACAGGGCCCCGGCGACGGTCACGCCCGCGGCGCGGATCTCGGCCAGGCGCGCGGTCACCAGCTCGGGGCGGATCGGAGCGGAGTAGATCTCCTGCATCCGCTGCGTCGCGGTCTCGGCCGGAAGCCGGCGGATCTCCTCGAGCAGCGGCTCCGGGTCCTCGTACCGCGTCCACAGACCCTCGAGGTCGAGGACGCCCAGCGCCCCCAGATGCCCGAGCCGGATCGCCGTCGCCGGCGACACCACCGAGTCCATCGGCGCGGCGAGGATCGGCGTCGCGAACTGGTACGCGTCGATCGACCACTTCACCGACACGACCTCGGGGTCGCGCGTCCGGCGGCTCGGGACGACGGCGATGTCGTCGAAGGCGTACGCGCGGCGGGCGCGCTTGGCGCGCCCGATCTCGATCTCCATGACGCTGAGTTTACTGTGGCTCGCTCCTCGCTCCTCGCTCCGCTCGTCGCTCGCCCGCGGTCGGCCCGAGCGGGCGGTCGCGTTCCGCAGAGCGGGTCGCGTCCGCGCTACGCCGATCCGCTCGCACGCGGATCGCCGGTTACCGCTGAGCGGTGTCAGCTGTGGCTCGCTCCTCGCTCCGCTCGTCGCTCGCCCGCGGTCGGCCCGAGCGGGCGGTCGCGTTCCGCAGAGCGGGTCGCGTCCGCGCTACGACGATCCGCTGGAACGCGGATCACCGGCTACCGCTCCTACCGGGCTCCTCACCGGGCCGCGATCGACGCGAGCGGGCGCACTCCACCAACAGGTGAAGCCTGCGCGGCCGCCACCACCATTCGCTGCAAGGCGGGAAGCCCGTCCCCACTCCGTCGCGCTCGCGCGCGGCGCACGACCACTCCCCCGTCGGCACAGGCGGAAGCCTCCCCCCGCAGTCGCGGCGGCGCATCGCGCCGCTCGCGCTGCGTACCCCGCCCCTCAGCCGAGGACCGGTGCTCGTCTCCCGGAGGGAGGCGGCGGATCGGGATCGCGGCCCCTCCGGCGTGGTGGGCGTATGGGCCGCAGGCCCATCGGGCAGAGGGGCCGCGATCCCGATCCGCCGCCGGCCCCACCAGACCTCTCAGCGCCGGTAGTTCGGCGCCTCCACCACCATCTGCACATCGTGCGGGTGCGACTCCTTCAGCCCGGCCGCCGTGATGCGCACGAACTTCCCGCGCTCCTTCAGCTCGGGGATGGTGCGCGCTCCGACGTAGAACATCGACTGGCGGAGCCCGCCGGCGAGCTGGTACGCCACGTTCGCGAGCGGGCCGCGATAGGGCACCTGGCCCTCGATGCCCTCGGCGATCAGCTTGTCGTCGGTGGGCACGTCGGACTGGAAGTAGCGGTCCTTCGAGTAGGAGGTCCGCTCGCCGCGGGTCTGCAGGGCGCCGAGGGAGCCCATGCCGCGGTAGGTCTTGAACTGCTTGCCGTTCTGGAACACGAGGTCGCCGGGGCTCTCCTCGCAGCCCGCGAGGAGAGAGCCGAGCATCACGGTGTCGGCGCCGGCGACGAGCGCCTTGGCGATGTCGCCGGAGTACTGGAGGCCGCCGTCGGCGATGACGGGGACGCCGGACTCGCGCGCGGCGAGGGACGCCTCGTAGACCGCGGTGACCTGCGGGACTCCGACGCCGGCGACGACGCGGGTGGTGCAGATCGAGCCGGGGCCGACGCCGACCTTGATGGCGTCGGCGCCCGCGTCGACGAGGGCCTGCGCCCCGGAGCGGGTCGCGACGTTGCCGCCGATGACGTCGACGCCGGCGAACGCGGAGTCGGACTTCAGGCGGCGGATGATGTCGAGCACGCCGGCGGAGTCGCCGTTGGCGGTGTCGACGACGATCACGTCGACGCCCGCGTCGAGCAGGGCGGTGGCGCGCTGCCAGGCGTCGCCGAAGAAGCCGATCGCGGCGCCGACCCGGAGGCGGCCCTCGTCGTCCTTCGTGGCGTTGGGGTACTGCTCCGACTTGTCGAAGTCCTTGACCGTGATGAGGCCGGCGAGCTTGCCCTGCGCGTCGACGAGCGGCAGCTTCTCGATCTTGTGCTGCGCGAAGAGGGCGATGACCTCGCTGTCGGGGATGCCGACGCGGCCCGTGATCAGGCCGGTGCTGGTCATCACGTCGCGGACGAGCGTGGTCGCCTTCTCGAACGGCGAGACGAAGCGCATGTCGCGGTTGGTGATGATGCCCACGAGCACGCCGGTGGAGTCGACGACGGGGAGGCCGCTGATCCGGTACTGGCCGCAGAGGTCGTCGACCTGGGCGACGGTGGCGTCCGGGGTGGTGGTGACGGGGTTCGAGACCATGCCCGACTCGCTCCGCTTCACCCGGTCGACCTGGTCGGCCTGGTCGGCGATGGAGAGGTTGCGGTGCAGGACGCCGAGGCCGCCCTGGCGGGCCATCGCGATCGCCATGCGCGCCTCGGTGACGGTGTCCATCGCCGCGGAGAGCAACGGGGTCGCCACGCTGATGCGCTTGGTGAGACGGGAGGCCGTGTCGGCCTCGCTCGGGATGACGTCGGTGTGCCCTGGGAGGAGCATGACGTCGTCGTAGGTGAGTCCGAGGAATCCGAAGGGATCCGGCTGGTCCATCAATGCCCCTTAGCAGGTCGAGTGCGGGAGCCCGGAGAGGACGGGAGGAGTCCGCTCACGAGCGCCACGGTTGTTCGATCTTAAGCGCCGTGAGGCTCGCGGTATTCCTCGACGGCGCGGCCGCCGGGCCGCGGATGGGCGCTGGAGCGCTCTCCTCTCCCTCATAATGTCGTCACGCGTAAGTGCGGACGGTGAAACACCGCCGACACATGCGGAACGTATGGTCAACCAACGTTGTTTGACGACGGCGACTCGGGCGTGCCCGGAGACCCCATCCGTCTGTGCACCCTGACGAGAGGTAGACGTCTTGCTCACAGCCAGCCGTTCGATGCGCCGCCAGCGCTCGACGACCCTGCATCCGACGGACCGGGAGGCGCCCCGTGGATAGGAGACGCCCGAGGCTCCGAGACCGGCTCCTGGCCCTGGGTCTGCTCGCCGCGACCCTCACCGGGATCGCCGCGGCGGCCCCCGCCGCACTCGCCGCCACCACCGCCGACCAGTCGATCATCGCCTGGGTCCGCGTGCAGGGGACGAACGAGAACCTGACGGGGGTGACCGTCGAGATCGGCGGCGACGCCTCCGCGACCGTGACCACCGGCGAGGACGGCCGGGCCACGTTCCCCCTCGACGCCGCGGGCACCTACACGGTGACCGTCGATGAGGAGTCCCTGCCCGCCGACAAGGGCTACCCCGCCGCGGGTCAGAACCCGAAGCAGGTGAAGATCGTCGCCTCGCAGAACCAGATCGTGAACTTCATCGTCTCGACGGCCAACCCGAAGGGCTCCGGAGCGACCGTCCCGGTCCCGACGGACTCCGCGGCTCCGACGAGCCCCGCGACCGAGGGCACGACCGGCAACGACGCGACGAACCCCGACGGGACGTCCAACGCGGTGAACCAGCCGGTGTCGGCCGACACGTTCTGGATCATCTTCTGGCCGAAGGTCGTCACCGGCCTGATCTTCGGGCTCCTGATCGCCCTCGCGGCGATCGGCGCCTCGCTGATCTACGGCGTGACCGGCCTGAACAACTTCGCCCACGGCGAGCTGGTCACCTTCGGGGCGCTGATGGCGTACCTCTTCTCCGGGGTCTTCGGACTCCCGGCGCTGCTGGCCATCCCGATCGCGGTGATCCTCGGCGGGGCCTTCGGCTTCGTCCAGGACGGGCTGCTCTGGAAGCCGCTGCGGAAGAAGGGCATCCAGCTCATCCCGCTGATGATCGTGACGATCGGCCTCTCGCTGGCCCTGCGCTACGTGTTCGTCTTCTTCTTCGGAGCCGACCGCCTCTCGCTCCCCAACAGCACCGCTCCGTTCTTCACGGTGCCGGAGCTCGGGATCAGCCTGAAGTTCACCGACATCGTCGGCGCCGTCGTCGGCGTCGTCTGCATCGTCGCCGTGGCCTACGTCCTCACGAAGACGAAGATCGGCAAGGCGATGCGGGCGGTCTCGGACAACCGGGCCCTCGCCTCCGCCTCGGGCATCAACGTCGAGCGCGTCATCCGCGTCGTCTGGGTGATGTCGGGCGCTCTCGCCGCGCTGGCGGGCGTCTACATCGGCTACTACCAGTCGCTGCGCTGGGACACGGGAGCGTCGATCCTGCTGCTGATCTTCGCGGCGATCACGCTCGGCGGACTCGGCTCCGCCTACGGCGCGCTGGTCGGCTCGCTCATCATCGGACTGATGATGAACATCTCGACGATCTGGATCCCGGAGAACCTCAAGTACGTGGCTCCGCTCGTTCTCATGATCATCATCCTCCTGGTCAGGCCGCAGGGAATCCTGGGCCGCAAGGAACGGATCGGCTAGGACACCATGAACCTCAACTTCATCTGGCTGGCGATCGGGCAGATCGTCGATCCCACTGTCGCCGCGTACGCGCTGGCGACCATCGGCCTGGTCATCCACTTCGGATTCACGGGGCTGCTCAACTTCGGACAGGCCGGCTTCATGGCGGTGGGCGGCTACGCCTTCGCCATCACCTCGGTCAAGTTCGAGTGGCCCGTCTGGGGCTCCTTCCTCGCGACGATCGTCGCGGCGACCGTCTTCGCGCTCATCCTGGGCATCCCGACGCTCCGGCTGCGGGCCGACTACCTCTCGATCGTGACGATCGCGGCGGCGGAGATCATCCGGCTCTCGGTCAAGACCCCCGAGTTCTCGGCGATCACCGGCGGCTCGGAGGGCATCAACGGCGCGGCGAAGGCGTTCAACGACCTCAACCCGCTCCCCGAGGGCCGCTGGGGCATCGGCGTCCTCACCTACAGCCAGGACCAGTGGTGGGTGCGGATCGTCGGCTGGGGCCTCGTGCTCCTGGCCTGCCTCCTGGTGTTCCTCCTGATGCGCAGCCCCTGGGGCCGCGTCATCAAGGGCATCCGCGAGGACGAGGACGCCGTGCGCTCGCTCGGCAAGAACGTCTTCTCGTACAAGATCCAGGCGCTCATCCTGGGCGGCGTGCTCGGAGGCCTCGCAGGAGCGCTGTTCATCCTCCCCCGCTCGCTCCAGCCCGACAACTACGGCACCCAGCTCACGTTCTTCCTCTACACGATCATGCTGCTGGGCGGCGCCGCGACGGTCTTCGGACCCGTCGTCGGCTCGATCATCTTCTGGGTCGTCCTCGGTCTGACCGACGGACTGCTCACGCTCGGGATCGACACCGGGGTCCTCAACAACGACCTCATCCGCCTCACCACCGTGCAGACCGGACCCATCCGGTTCATCGTGGTGGGGGTAGCCCTCATGCTCCTGGTGATCTTCAGACCTCAGGGGATCTTCGGCAAGAAGAAGGATCTGCACTTTGCCTAAGACGCCGGTCTCGGACATCACCGAGGAAGCAATCGTCCCCGGGGTCAGGAAGAAGGACCCCATCGTCGTCGCCGACAACGTCAGCCGCCGCTTCGGCGGCCTGACCGCGGTCGACGTCGAGCACCTCGAGATCCCCCGCGGATCCATCACCGCCCTGATCGGCCCGAACGGGGCCGGCAAGACCACGTTCTTCAACCTGCTGACGGGCTTCGACAAGCCCAACACCGGCAAGTGGAACTTCAAGGGCAAGAACCTCGCCAACGTCCCGGCCTACCGGGTGTCGCGGATGGGCATGGTGCGCACGTTCCAGCTCACCAAGGCGCTCGGCGGCATGACGGTGCTCGAGAACATGCTGCTCGGCGCGAAGGGGCAGAAGGGCGAGAACATCTTCACCTCGCTCATCCGCCCGCTGTGGTCGAAGGAGGAGGACTCGATCGAGCAGCGCGCGATCCGCCTGCTCGAGAAGTTCAAGCTGGACACCAAGCGGGACGACTATGCGTCGAGCCTGTCGGGCGGCCAGAAGAAGCTGCTCGAGATGGCGCGGGCGCTGATGTCGGAGCCCGAGCTCGTCATGCTCGACGAGCCGATGGCCGGCGTGAACCCGGCGCTGACGCAGTCGCTCCTGGGTCACATCGTGAACCTGAAGGACGAGGGCATGACCGTGCTCTTCGTCGAGCACGACATGCACATGGTCAACACGATCGCCGACTGGGTGATCGTGATGGCCGAGGGCAAGGTCGTCGCCGAGGGCCCGCCCTCGACCGTGATGAACGACCCGGCCGTCATCGACGCGTACCTCGGCGCGCACCACGACACCGACCTGGGCACGATCGAGGGCCAGCTCGAGATCGCCGAGGAGATGGACTCCGACCTCGTCCGCGAGGACGTGGAGCGGCAGGCGGAGCAGGCCGGCATCCCGACGCCCGGCCACGACGCTCCGGCGGCCGGAACGGCGTCCCCGTCGGCCTCCGCGCCGACGAGCGTCGCCCCGACGACCGACGCCCCGGCCGTCGAATTCGAGAAGGACGAGAGATGACCGCCGACACGACGACTCCGAACACCCTCGAGACGCACGATCTGCACGCGGGCTACGTGCCGGGGGTCAACATCCTCAACGGCTCGAACGTCTACGTGAAGCGCGGCGAGCTCGTCGGGATCATCGGCCCGAACGGTGCAGGCAAGTCGACGCTGCTGAAGGCGATGTTCGGCCTGGTCAACATCCGCCAGGGCACCGTCCTGCTGAACGGCGAGGACATCACCGGCCTCAAGGCCGACAAGCTGGTGTCCAAGGGCGTGGGCTTCGTGCCGCAGAACAACAACGTCTTCCCGTCGCTCACCATCGAGGAGAACCTCGAGATGGGCATGTACCAGAAGCCGAAGCTGTACAAGGAGCGGCTCGAGTTCGTCACCGAGCTCTTCCCGGAGCTCAGCAAGCGGCTCAAGCAGCGCTCGGGGTCGCTCTCGGGCGGTGAGCGCCAGATGGTGGCGATGTCGCGGGCTCTGATGATGGACCCGTCGATGCTGCTGCTCGACGAGCCCAGCGCCGGCCTGTCCCCGATGCGGCAGGACGAGACCTTCGTCAACGTGCAGCGGATCAACCGCGCGGGCGTCTCGATCATGATCGTCGAGCAGAACGCGCGGCGGGCGCTGCAGATCTGCGACCGCGGCTACGTCCTCGACCAGGGCCGCGACGCCTACGAGGGCGCGGGCCGGGAGCTGATGAACGATCCGAAGGTCATCGAGCTCTACCTGGGCACGCTCGCGACGACCAACGAGGTCACCACGAGCACCCCGACCGTCGGCGGCTGACCCCCGCTGCGAAGGGCCCGTCGTCTCCGGACGGCGGGCCCTTCGTCGTTGCCGGGGCGCGGAGCGGGCGCGAGCGGGCCGAGGGGCCGGTGCGGCTCCGGGGCGGAGGCGGGGCCGCTCGCGCAGGGCGCCGGGCGGCTCGGAGACCACTCCGAGCAGGGCGGGAAGGCAGGCGGCTCGGTGCCCGGAGACGCGCCGGCAAGGGGTGCCGCAGAAGGGAGGCGGGGGGGCCGCTCTCCCGGCGCGGACAGGCCTTCACCGGTCTCTCCGCGATGCCCGCCGAACCCCCGGGAAGTCGGCGGAACGGCGGGCCAGACCCTCGGTCTCCTGTCCGCGGGACGAGGGCAGGACAGCGAGAGTCTCTCCGCACCAGCGACCCCCACGAGGGGGACAGGATATCGCCCTGCCTGCCGTAGTTTTGGGGACACGGGACAGCCCTGCAGGGGGACGTCCCGCTCCCCTCTCCCCCGGTAGGGACCGCGATCGGCCGCCGATCTCCTCCCCTCCCCGCAGCGCCTCGAGCGCCGCGTCGTCCGCCTCGAAGGAGCCGACCATGAAGAGATACACCCCCGCCCCTGTGGAACTCGGAGCCGGCTTCGGCACCGGTGCGATCGGCGACTACGAGCGCTGGCGCGTCGTCGGCGTCTACGCCCAGGTCGTCATCGCCGAGACCACCGGCGGCAAGCGCCGCAACTACAGCCGTTCCTTCGTCACGTACCGCCTGGCGCAGGAGGCGGAGCTGCTCCGCGCCTCCTAGGCCCTCCGCACTCCACGAGCGCGCGTCCTCCCACTGGAGGGCGCGCGCTTCTGCGTTCCCGCTCGACGTCGTCGCTCCCGCCCGCGGTTCGGCAGGGCGCCCCCTCGAGGCCGGGAGAGGCGCTCGGAGGCGCGTACAGGCCGTCAGAGCCGCTCCTCCTCCCGGGTGGCTCCTCGACGCCACGCCGGGCCCTGGACGCCGCGGAGCCGTCCGCCCGCACCCGACAGCGGCCACCCTCCCGGACGACCGCCGCGCCTCGCTGCGTCCGCACGACCGGCGCGTCTCCTGCTCTCCGCTCCGGGAACGGCGGAGGGGCCCGGTCCGAAGACCGAGCCCCTCAGGGATGCGGCAGGAGCCGCGTCACCGCGTCGTCAGTTCAGCGAACCCTCGACGGTCTCCTCGAAGGAGGTGGTGTTGCCCGTGCCGTACTTGTAGATCGAGACCGAGGCCTCGCTGGTGTCGCCGTTCTCGTCGAACGAGATCGGGCCGGAGAGGCCGTCGTAGTCGACGTCCTCGCCGTCGGCGATGAGCTTCGCGCAGTCGGCGAAGGTCGTGCACTTGGTGCCGCCCTCCGAGACCGACATGAGGTTGTCGCGGATGGTCGCACCGTCCGTCGCCTTGCCCTGGAGCGCGGCGAGAGCGGTCAGGACCGTGGCGTCGTACGACTCCGGCGCGTAGCTGAACACGGTCAGCGCGTCGTTGCCCTGCGACTCGACGAGCGACTGCAGCTTGCCCTGGAAGTCCTCGGACGCCTGGACGCCCGGGTTGGTGAACTGGGCGCCGGCGATGTCGACGTTGGTGTCGGACTCGCCGATGACGCCGTAGTTGCCGTCCGTGCCGTAGAGCTTCGAGAAGTCGAAGCCCTTGGCCGAGAGCTGCTCCGCGATGGTCTTGATCTCGTCGAACGAGATGACGACCAGCGCGTCGGGGTTCGGGGCGAGGACCGAGGTCAGCGCCGAGTTGAAGTCGGTCGAGGCCGGCTCGAAGATCTCCTCGGCCGCGACGGATGCTCCGCCCGCCTCGAGGGTCTCCTTGATGTTCTTCTCGAGGCCGGTGCCGTACGCGTCGTTCATGTACAGGATCGAGACGTTGGTCTTGCCGTCGCCGAGGATCTTGTTGCCGAGGATTCGGCCCTGGAGCACGTCCGAGGGAGCGGTGCGCCAGTAGTAGCCGTCGTCGTCGTAGGTCGTGAAGTCCGGCGAGGTGTTGGCCGGCGAGATCTGGACGACGCCCGCCTGGGTCACCTGGTCGATGAAGGTCTTCGAGACGCCCGAGGACGCCGCGCCGATGATGGCGGAGACGTTGTCGGCGATGAGGGACGTGGCCGACTGCGTCGCGATGTCGGTCGTGGTGTCGCCCGAGTCCTTCTGCTCCACGTCGATCGTGATGCCGGCCTTGGCGTCGTTGATGTCGACGACCGCCTGGTCGACGCCCGCGATCTCGGGCGGGCCGAGGACGGCGAGGGTGCCGGTCTGCGGGAGGATCGTGCCGATCTTGAGGGACAGGTCGCCCGAGCCGCTGTCGCCGCTCGATCCGCTGTCGCCGCCGCCGGCGCAGCCGGCGAGGACGAGAGCGCTGGCGCCCAGAATGGCGACGCCGCCGAGGGTTGCCCGGAGGGACCGCGCGCGGGCCGAGCCGGCCTTCGCGTAAACGCCCATGTTGCTCCTTGAGAGGTGTGTGTCAGTGGGAGCGGCGCCGGTGGCAACCGCTCGGCCAACCTAACCTTCGAAGCAGCCGTGAACAATACAGGGGTGTTACCAATACGTTTCGCGACCGGATCGTTACCATTCCGCTGTCGCGCCGCGCCAGGACGACGCGTTCCGCAGATCAGACGGAGGATCGGCGCCGTCTGCGCTCCGCGGCGACGAGGTCGCCTGAGAAGATCGCCAGGGCGGCCCACACCAGCGCGAAGCCGATCCAGCGCTCGAGCGGCATCTCCTCGTGCAGGACGAAGGCCCCGACGAGGAACTGCAGGAACGGCGTCAGGTACTGCACGAAGCCGACGATCGACAGCGGGAGGCGCCGGGCGGCGCCCGCGAACAGGAGCAGCGGGACGGCCGTGACGATCCCGGCCGAGGCGAGGATGAGGGCGTGCCCCGTCCCCTCCGTCGTCAGGGTCAGCCCCACCGTGGAGCCGACGACCGCCAGCTGCACGACGGCGAGCGGCGTCAGCCAGAGCGTCTCGAGCGTCAGCCCGCCGACCGCGTCCACCGTGCCGCCGACGCGGCTCTTCACCAGGCCGTAGAGGCCGAACGAGAAGGCGAGGGCGAGCGAGATCCACGGGAAGGATCCGTAGCCCACCGCGATGACCAGCACCGCGACCGCGCTGACGCCCATCGCGGCCCACTGCAGGGGCCGGAGGCGCTCGCGCAGCACCAGGACGCCCAGCAGCACCGTGACCAGCGGGTTCATGAAGTAGCCCAGGGCCGCCTCGATGACGTGGCCCGTGGTCGTGGCGATCACGTAGACCTGCCAGTTGACGTAGATGAGCACGCCCGCGATCGCCATCACGCCGAGCAGGCGGGGGCGGCGCAGCAGCGCGCCGAAGGAGCGCCAGCCGCGGAGGACCGTGAGCAGGATCACGCAGAAGACGAGCGAGAAGAGCACCCGGAACGCGACGATCTCGAACGGCGAGGCCGGCGCCATCGCGATGAAGTAGAGGGGCATCGCACCCCAGAGCAGGTAGGCCGAGAACGCGAACAGCAGCCCCGTGCCGGACATCCCGCCCGGGCGTCCCGCCGCTCCGAGCGCCTCCACTCCTTCGCCGACGGGCACGTCCGAAGGGGACGGCGAGACGGACTCGGCAGGGGTGCGGGAGCTGGTCACTCCCCCGATGCTACGCAGCCGCGGGGTGGGGAGACGGCCCCGTAGCGGGCGGATCAGGCCACTGGCCGCGAGGAGGACCGGGAACGACGGAAGGGCCCGCCGACCGAGGTCGACGGGCCCTTCCGAGGGATGCTGCCTAGCGGACGACGACCGCGAGGACGTCGCGAGCGGAGAGGACCAGCAGGTCCTCGCCACCGAACTTGACCTCGGTTCCGCCGTACTTGGAGTAGATCACCTTGTCGCCGACGGCGACGTCGAGCGGCACGCGGTTGCCGTTGTCGTCGATGCGACCGGGTCCGACGGCGACGACCTCGCCCTCCTGCGGCTTCTCCTTGGCGGTATCGGGGATGACGAGACCGGAAGCGGTCACCTGCTCCGCCTCGACCTGCTTGATGACGATGCGATCTTCGAGCGGCTTGATGGACACCGACACGGTTGACCTCTTTCTTGACGACGATGTGGGCGGAACGCGGTTCTGGCACACACGCTCCGAGAGTGCTAGATCCATCGTAGGGGCTCCGCTGGCACTCGTGCAATCAGAGTGCCAAGCGGGGCGGCGGACCCGCCGGGAGGCCGTGGCCTACCATGGCCGGATGCGACGCGACGAGCTGGTCGAGCTCCTCTCCCCCGAGGGCCTCCGGCTCCTCGATTCCCTCGACGGCTACCGGTCCGACGACCTGGTGCGGGCCGTGGCACGCCTCCGGGCCGCCGGCCACTCCCCCGTCCTCGTCGCCGCGGTGCTCACCCAGGCGAGGCTCCGGCAGAAGGCGGAGGCGAAGTTCGGCGAGTTCGCCCGCTCGATGCTCTTCACGGACGCGGGACTCGAGCAGGCGACGCGGCTGCGCGTCGCCGCCCTGCACGCCGGCCGGTTCGCTGCGGCGGGAGCGGCGCGCGTCGCCGACCTCGGCAGCGGGATCGGCGGCGACGCCCTCGCGATGGCCGCGATCGACCTGGCGGTCACCGCCGTCGAGGCCGACGAGGTCACCGCGACCCTGGCCAGCTTCAACCTCGCCCCGTTCCCCGCGGCGAGCGCCGTGCACTCGACGGCCGAGGGCTTCGACCTCGACGGCTTCGACGCCGTCTACCTGGACCCGGCACGCCGCACGGCCGGCCACCGCGAGACCCGCCGGCTCGACGATCCGGACGACTACTCCCCCTCCCTCGACTTCGCGTTCGGCCTGGCCGAGCACCGTCCCGTGGGCGTGAAGGTGGGTCCCGGCTTCGACCGCGAGCGCCTGCCGCGGGACGCCGAGGCGCAGTGGGTCTCGGTCGACGGGGAGCTGGTCGAGACCGGGATCTGGTTCGGTTCTCTGGCTCGCCCGGGCGTGCGCCGCTCCGCTCTGCTGCTCGGCGCGGACGGCTCCTCCGAGCTCACCGCGGCGGGCGACAGCGAGGACGAGGAGGTCGGCCCCCTCGGCGCGTTCGTGCACGAGCCGGACGGCTCCGCGATCCGCGCGCGCCTCCTGGGCGAGCTCGCGCGCTCCAGCGGCTCGCGGATGCTCTCGCCCGGCATCGCCTACCTGACCGGCGACCAAGAGGCCGCCTCGCCCTTCCTCCGCAGCTTCCGGGTCCTCGCCGAGCTGCCGCTGGACGAGCGCACGCTGGCGAAGGAGCTGCGCACCCGCGGCATCGGCGTGCTCGAGATCAAGAAGCGCGGGGTGGACGTCGACCCCGCCCGCTTCCGCAAGCGGCTGGGCCTCTCCGGCGCCGGCAGCGCGGTGCTGATCCTGACGCGGATCGCCGGGCGCCACCGCGCGCTGCTCGCGGAGCGCGTCGAGCGGCCCGCGCCGGCTCAGTAGCCGGAGGTGCCGGCGGCGAGGGCCACCACGACGAAGACGAGGAAGACCGCCAGGTAGATCAGCGAGACGGCGATGCCGGCGAACCCGGTGATGATCGCGGTCAGCGCGAAGCCGCGCGCGGCCGGCTCGCGCCGGCGTCCGAGGAAGCCGAGCACGACGGCCGGAGCCGACAGCAGGAAGCCGAAGCCGGCGGCGAAGAGCGTGATGACCAGGCCGACGATGCCGAGGATCATCCCGACGAGGCTCAGCGTGCGGGGGACGACGGGCGCCGGTGCGGCCGCGTAGGCGGCGGGGTGGCCGGGCACGGAGGAGTAGGCGCACGCGCGTGATCCCCCGCGCCTCCGCGGCCGCCCGGGCCGGGCCGTGCAGCGC
>NZ_PSVG01000028.1:0-40076 GCF_002930885.1 Rathayibacter sp. AY1F2
CCGAGGGGGTGGGCTGAGCATCTGCATCCGGAGCGATCGGACCGGAAGCGACGGCGTCCGGAGCGACGGCGTCCGGAGCAACGGGAGCAGCGGACTGCTCCGCTCCGCTCCCCGACGCCGCCACCAGCCGCACGTCGTCCGCGACGGCCTCCGCCTCCTCCGGGCCGGCCGCCGCGTTCAGCGCCGCGGCCGCCGCCTCCGCTCGCGCCAGGGCCTCGGCGGCCTCCGCCTGCAATCGGCGGGCGGCCTCCAGGGCTGCGCGCGCCTCGTCCCTCGCCGAGGCGAGCCCGTCGTCGTCACTCATGGGCTCAGCCTAGGTCGGCGGCGCCGATCAGTCCTCGCGGACGTGCCAGGACTGTCCGTACCCGCCGTCGGCCTCGGGGCGGGCCATCAGCTCGAGGAACGGGTCGGCGCTGAACGCCTCCGGCCCGAGCACTCCGGCGCCGGTCCACACGCCGGTCGCGAGGAGCTCGAGCGCGACCACCGGGTTGAGCGCCGTCTGCCAGACCACGCACTGGGTGCCGTACTCGGCCATCGTCCACTCGTTGTCGCTCACGTGGTAGAGGTACACCTCGCGGTGGGCGCCGTCCTTCGTGCCGGAGACGAAGAGGCCGGCGCAGGTCCTGCCGGTCATCCGCGGGCCGATGCCGGCGGGGTCGGGCAGGGCGGCGGCGACGACGTCGCGCGGCGAGACCTCGACGGGACCGCCGGCCGAGCGGACCCGCAGGGGCTCGGTGCTGTCGAGGCCGAGGAGGTGGAGGGTGCGCAGGACGCCGATGAACTGCTCGCCGAGGCCGTACTTGAAGGTGACCTTCTTGGCGTCGAGCCAGCGCGGCATCAGCAGCACCTCCTCGTGCTCGACGTTCACGCACTCGACCGGGCCGATGCCCTCGGGGAACTCGAACACCTCCGGCTCCGAGAAGGGGACGGTGGTGTACCAGCCGCGGTCGCGCTCGAACACCACCGGCGGGTTCAGGCACTCCTCGATCGTGGTCCAGATGGAGAAGGACGGAGCGAAGATCTCGCGGCCGTCCGCGTCGTGCACGACGAGGTTCGCGCCGTCGCGCACTCCGAGCTCGTCGATCTCGTCGAAGAGGTGGTCGGAGGCGTAGCGGGCGAAGACGTCGGAGAGTCCCGGCTCCACGCCCATGCCCACCAGGGCGAGGCGGCCGCGGGAGGACCACTCCTCCGCCGCGGCGAACTGCTCGTCGCCGAGCTTGAGCCCCGTCAGCTCGTGGGGCCGCTCGGGGTGCGGGAGCGAGAGGCTCATCGCCATGTCGAGGTAGTCGGCCTCGGCGGCGAGCGCTCCGGCGAAGATCGTCGGGACGAAGCGCGGCTCGACGGCGTTCATCACGTGGGTCGCCCCGTGCGCGCGGGCGACGGTCTCGACGTTCTCGGCGTCGGAGGCGTCGATCCGCGCGGCGACGAAGCGGTCGTCGGCACCGTGCCGCTCCGCGATCCACGCGACCGTGCGCTCGGCCCGGGCGAGGTCGTAGTCGCAGACGATGATCTGCTCGAAGAAGGAGCGGCGCGCGGCGATCTTCGCGAAGGCGTCGCCGACGCCGCCGGCGCCGACCAGGAGGATTCTCATGGGGACACCGTAGCGACGGATCGCGTCGTCCACCATGCCGAGCACCGACGGAATCGGAGCGGAGCGCACCTTTAGGCCACCGGATCCGTCACAGGGCGGCCCGCTCCCCCTGCTCGAGCAGGCGGAGGAAGCCGGAGAGGTGCCCGAGGCCGGTCAGCGAGGTCGGGAGCGAGGCGGCGAGCGCCGGCGAGTGCACCAGGTACGCCGCCCACTTCGCGCGCGAGACCGCGACGTTCAGGCGGTTGGGCAGGAGGAGGAACTCCATCCCGCGCGGGACGTCGGCCCCGGAGGACGCGGCGAGCGACACGATGGCGACCACCGCCTCCCTGCCCTGGAAGAGGTCGACCGTGCCGACCGGGGTCTCCTCGAGGCCCGCGGCGTCGAGGGCGGTGCGGAGGAGCCCGCCCTGGGCGTTGTAGGGCGCGACGACGATGACGTCGGCCGCGGTCAGCGTCCGCTCGCCGTGCTCGTCGGTCCAGGCGCGGCCGACGAGGGAGAGGGCGATCTCGACGACGCGCCTCGCCTCGTCCGGCGAGGAGGTGGTGTCGCCCGCGTGCTCGACCGGGACGGAGTGCACGCCCGGCTCGACCCCCTCGAGGTGGCGCACCTGCGGCGCCCGCGACCGCAGCGCGCCCTCGTAGGACAGCTCGGAGACGGCGTCGGAGAGCGCCGGGTGCATCCGGTGGGTCTGCGCGAGGAAGTAGCCGTACTCGGGCGGGAGGACGTCGTGCCCGTCAGCGAGCCAGCCGAGCGCCGACTCGTCGACCGGCTCCGGGTGCGCGCCCTGGCTCACCTGGGGCAGCTGCTGCGGATCGCCGAGCAGGAGCAGCCGCTGGGCGGAGACGGCCGACGCGATCGTCGGGGCGAGCGAGAACTGCCCGGCCTCGTCGACCACCAGGAGGTCGAGCGAGCGGCGCGGCACGGTGACCGGGTTCGCGAAGGTCCAGGCGGTGCCGCCGATGACGCAGCCGCCGCCCTCCTCGAGGACCGCGGTGAGTGCCGCCGCGTTCTTCACCGGCGCCCAGGGCGCCGCCTCGAGCGCCTCGGGCCGCGTGCCGTTCTTGGGCACCTTCGCCACGCGGGAGGGATCGACGCCGCGGCCGACGACGGCGCTCAGCACGTTCTCGACCACCGAGTGCGATTGGCCGACCACGCCGATGCGCCAGCCGTGCTCGTTCACCAGCCGTGCGATCACGTGGGAGCCGACGTAGGTCTTCCCGGTGCCGGGCGGACCCTGCACCGCGAGGGTCGCCCGGTCGAGTCCGAGCAGAGTGGTGACGACCGCGCCGATCACGTCGTCGCCCTGCACCGGAGCGACGGCTCCCGGCGGCACGCGGCGGAGGACGTCGAGCGCCGGGTCGGCCAGCATCGCGGGCAGCGCGTCGAGGACCTCGCCGCCCCACTCCGCGATCGCCTCGGGCTGGGGCGCGGCGCGCGGCGGCGGCGCGGGGGCGAGGGCGACCGGAGCGTCGTCGTGCGGATCCTCCCCCGCCTTCAGGCCCTCCTTGAGGAGCAGGACGATCCGCTCCCCGTCGTCGTCGACCCCGAGGATCTCGGAGCGCTCGGAGGCGCCGCGCAGACCGGGACCGGGCGAGGGTGCACCAGGGGGCGCCGGGGCCTCGTAGACCAGGTACGGCGATGAGCCGGTGCCGAGCCGGCTGCCGGGAGCGAGCCGGCCGAGGATCCGCAGCTCGCGCGACTGAGTGCGGGCGCGCGGGAGCTTCGCCCAGTCGCGGACGACCTCGACCCGGTCGATCATCACGACGTCGCGGGTGTCCGCCCACTCGTCCAGCGGCTGCCGGAGGCGGTCGAAGTGCTCCTGCCAGAAGGTCTTGGCCTCGCGGCGGTGGTAGTCGATCGCCGCGCCGGCGAGGGCGAGCGCGGTCTGGTCGGCCGTGCGCTCGCGCGGCTCGATCCCCTCGACCTGCGCCAGCAGTGCGACCGCGACCGGGTGCGGCTCGCGGGGCACGGGGATCTCGACCTCGAGCAGCGGCGGCAGCTCCTCGCGCGGCGGAGCGAGCTCCAGGAGCCAGTCGCGCAGGCGGAGCGTGGAGCGGCAGTCGTAGGCGTTGTACTCGGCGACGAGGTCGAGCCCGCGCTGCCCCTCGACAGGATCGGCCCTCTGCGCGGCGCGCGCCTCCACGTACATCTCGATGCTGTCGGCGGCGTTCGTGACGCCGGACGCGTCCCGCTCCTCCTCGCCCATGTAGAGCGGCTCCAGCTTCTTGAGCGAGTAGCTGCGCGAGCCCACGCGGAGCGCCCGCCGCACCACCGGGTACAGGTCGACCAGGACGCCGTCGCGCAGGAGCGCGTCGACCTCCTCCTCGCCGACCCCGTGGCGGAGCGCGAGCGAGAGCAGGTGGCTGCGCTCGTAGGAGGCGTAGTGGTAGACGTGCATCCGGGGGTGCTCGGCCCGGCGCGCCCGCAGGAGCGCGAGGAAGTCGAGGAGCGCCCGGCGCTCGGCCGCGAGGTCGTGCGCCCAGAGCGCGGTGAAGCGCTCCTGGTCGTCGACCATGCCGAAGAGGTAGTCGAGGCCCCACTCGCGGTTGTCCTCGGTGTAGAGCGGGTCGCCCTCGAAGTCGAAGAAGAGGTCCCCCGGGTCGGGGGCGGGCAGCCCGGCGAGCACGGAGGCGTCGATCACCTCGACGGCCGGCACCGGCGAGGACTCCGACCGCAGCTGCAGCCGCGCCTGGGCGCGCAGGCCCTCGAGCGTGCCCGCGCCCAGCCCGGGGACGGGGCCGTCGTGCTCGGCGAGGGCGTCGATGGTGAGCACGCCGGCCGCCCCGAGCTTCGCCCGCTGGTCGAGCCGCATCCCGGCGACGAGGATCGGATCGCGGTGCGCCTGGACCTCGGGCGCGCAGACGGAGCAGCGTCCGCAGGAGGGGTAGCGCGGATCGCCCCACTCCAGCGGCTCGTCGGCGGCGAGGCGCTCATCGAGCACGGCGCGGAGCCGGGCGCGCTGCACCCGCTGGACCGGGGCGACGACGGCCAGCTCGTGGCTGGTGACGGAGCCGTCACCGAGCACGAGGTGCACCTGCTCCCCCACGCGGATGCCGCGCGCCTGCATCTGCTCGGCGTAGGCGGCGAGCTGCAGCAGCGCCGGGATCTTCGCGTGCCGGGCGAGCTTGGTGTCGTAGACCTCGTAGGCGCCGTCGGCGGTGCGGAGGAGGAAGTCCGAGAAGCCCAGGAACTCGCCGTCGAAGAAGGTGGCCTGGTAGAGCACGTCGACCCCGGCGCGCATCGCCTCGACGGCCGCCTCGGCCGCCGCGGGGTAGCCGGCGGGCTCGGGGCGCTCGAACTCGAGCACCTCGTGCGTGCGCTTCAGCTCGGCGAGGAAGCGGTGCTCGTGCTCGTCGCCGAGTACCGCGGTGCGCTCGAGCATCCCGTCCCTCTCGGCCTCGAGGCGCGGGGCGCGGCCGAGCAGGGCGTCGAACCGGCGGAGGACGGCCCACTCGCAGGCCGCCCAGTTCGACAGGTCGGTGGGGCTCGTGACCACGCGGCCGGACTCCAGGTACACGCGACTCCTTCCGCGACCACCGGGCGGCGATCGGCTCCAGGCTAGGGCGCCCCTCCGACACTCGTGCGGCCGCGGCCACCACCCGCACCGCTCCGGCTCCGCGTGGCAGGCTGGGCCGATGACCCGCGCGCGCTTCGAGATCATCCCGACCGACGACATCGGCGAGCGCGCCGCGCGAGCGTTCCCGGACCCCTCCGCGGTGACGCTGACCGTGACGAGCCTGCCGAAGCACGGGACCGAGCGGACCGTGGACTGCGCGGTCGCGCTGGCCGGGCGCGGGTTCCGCGTGGTGCCCCACCTGGCGGCGCGGAACGTCGAGGGCCGCGCCGCACTCGAGCGGGTCCTCGGGCGGATGGGCGAGGCGGGGATCGACGAGGCGTTCGTGATCTCGGGCGACGCGTCCTCGGCGGCCGGCACCTACTCCACGAGCCTCGAGCTCATCCGCGACGCCCGCGAGATCTCACCCGGGCTGGCCCTGGACATCGCAGGCTACCCCGAGGGCCACCCGCACCTCTCCGACGAGAGCATCGAGCGGCACCTGCGCGAGCGCGCTCCGTTCATCCGCTCGATCGTCACGCAGATGTGCTTCGACGTGGATGCGGTGGTCCGCTACGCCGATCGGCTGCGCGAGACGGGGATCACGGCCGATCTGTGGGCGGGCGTGCCGGGGCCGGTCGAGCGCTCGCGGCTGCTGACGCTGGGCGCGCGGATCGGAGTGGGCTCCTCGCTCGGCTTCCTGAAGCGGAGCACCTCGGTGGCCGGCGGGCTCCTCCGCGGACGCCGCTTCGACCCGTCCTCGTTCGTCGCGCGCCTGGAAGCGGCGGCGGGCGACCGCCTCGCGGGCCTGCACGTCTACACCTTCAACGAGCTCGACTCCCTCGCCGCCTTCGGCTGATCGGTGAGCCTCCGCGCTCCTCGGGCGCCGACCCTCAGGGGCTCGAAGCCCTCGCGGGGAGCGCTGCGCCGGTCAGGTGGTGCGGCGGATCCAGATCGGCGGGTGCGGGAGCTCGGCCTCGGTGCGCAGGCGGCCGGCGAGCGGAGCCCAGACCACGAGCGCCACGCCGATCCCGAGCAGCAGGCCGCCGACGGTGTCGCTCAGCCAGTGGGCGCCGAGGTAGGTGCGGCTCGCCATCATCGCCACGGTGTAGAGGAAGCCCGCGATCCAGACCCACAGCAGCGGGAACACCAGGGCCAGCACCATCGCCGTCGTCGCCGCGTTGGCGGTATGGCCGGACGGGAAGGAGCCGTAGTCGCTGGTGACGAGCATGTCGGCCGGGCGGGCGCGTCCCACCAGCTCCTTGACGAGCTGGGTGGCGCCCACGCTGACCAGCGCGGCGATCGCGTAGTAGAGCGCGGCCCACCGCCTGCGGAACACCAGCAGCACGGCGACGATGCCGAGCGGGATGAGCGTCGTGCCGACGAGCCCCGCTCCGACCGTGTTCATGACGAGGGCCGGGATGTCCCAGACCGGCGAGCGGTGCTCGACGATCTCGTCCATCCACTCCACGTCGAAGCGGAAGGCCGAGGTGGGGCGGAAGGCGATCAGCACGGCGAGGAGCACCGTGAGCAGGATCGCGAGCGACGCGGAGATCAGCGGCCAGCGGCGGGAGACCCGGTGGGCCGCCTCCTTCGTCAGCAGCCGGGCGGCGACGTCGTCGGACGGCACCTGCTCGCGCCTCCGCGCACGCTGGACGGCGTCGGGGCGCGCGATTCCGGGCTCGGTCGACAGGCGGTCGTCGCGGTGATCCATCCGGACATGATGCCGTCACCCGGCGTTCCCCCGCTGGGGGTTGCGGGGCGGCTCGGCCGACGGTTCGGAAGCCCGGCGTCCGTGCGCCGGGTTCGTGGCACGGTTCGACCGGCCGTGCGGATGCCCGGCCTTCCCCCGCGGGGGTCTCGCGGCGCGGCTCAGCCGGCCGCGCGGGCCAGGCGGGCGGCGCGGAGGGCGTCGAGCCGGGTCGGCTCGGAGGAGCGGGCGAGGAGCCGCGCGGCGACGGCGCTCACGCGGGAGTCGTCCGAGGCGGAGGCCCGCTCGAGGGCGGCGGCCGCGTCGGGACCGGTGATCGAGCCGAGCGCCATCACGGCCGAGACCGCCAGCGCGGAGTCGTCGCTGCCGGCGGCCCCTTCCAGCGCGTCGACGGCAGGACGCGCGTCGTCGCCCAGGTAGCCGAGCGCGGCGGCGGCGTGACGCCGGACCGGCGCGGACCCCTCGCGGAGGGCCTGCTCCAGACCGGGGACGGCCGCGGCGCCGAAGGAGGCGAGGACGTCGGTGAGCACGTTCTGCGCCTCCGCGTCGTCGTCGCCGAGCAGGCCGAGCAGGACCGGCAGCGCGCGCTCGTCGCCGAGGCGGCCCAGCGCGAAGCGGGCCTTCGCAGCGACGGCGGGCTCGGAGTCGGCGGCCAGCGGGGCGATGTCGTCGAGCGTCGCCGGGTCGAGGATCTTGCTGAGCACGTGCAGCGCCTGCGTGCGCACTCGGGGCTCGCGGCCGAGCGCCTCGCGGGCGACGGGGACGGCGGCGGAGCCGAGGCGGCCGAGCGACCAGGTGAGCACGTCGCGGACGAAGAAGTCCGGCTCCTCCCACAGGTGCGCGGCGAGGGGCTCGGCGGTGGCGGGCTCGGCGAGCTCGCCCAGGGTCATCGCCGCACGGAGGCGGACGTCGCGGTCGGGGTCGGAGAGCTCGGCGAGCAGGGCGGAGGAGTCGCGGGAGGACATGGGAGGGGACTGTAGCAGCGGCGCTCGGGAGCGGATCCAGCGAGGGCCCGAACACCCGGGAGGAGCTGCAGGAGCGGGGCGTGCCGGACCGCCGGGACCCGGAGCCGAGCGCTCAGTCCTGCAGCGCCGGGACGCTCCTCGGCCGGACGATCAGCCAGAGCGCCAGGATCGACACGGTCGCCGTCGCCATCATCACCACGGCCATCGGCACGGCCGAGCCGGCGCCGAAGACCCCCGAGATCGGCGACAGCAGTCCGGCGGTGCCGAAGTTGACCGCTCCGAGCAGCGACGCGGCCGTCCCCGCCTCCCGGCCGTGGTTGACCAGGCCGAGGACCTGCACGCACGGGAAGCTGAAGCCGCAGGACGCGATGAAGAACCACAGCGGGACGAGCGTGCCCCAGAGCCCCAGCCCGAGCACGTCGAAGAGGGCGATCAGGCCGGCGGAGGTGAACAGCGTCAGCGTCGTGGTCGCGAGGATCCACTGCGGCCCGATCCTCCGGCTGAGGTAGGAGGACGCCTGCACGCCGAGGACGACGCCGAGCGAGTTCACGGCGAAGAGCAGCCCGTACTGCTGCGCGTCGAATCCGTAGAGGCCCTGGAACAGGAACGAGGAGCTGGAGAGGTAGGTGAACAGGCCGGCGAAGGTCATGCCCCCGATCACCGCCACTCCGAGGAACACGCGGTCGCTGAGGACGGCCCGGTAGCGCTGCACGAGCGAGCGGTGCTCGCGCTCGTGTCGGGCGGCGCGGGGCCGGGTCTCGACGACGAGCAGGCCGACGGCCGCGACGACCAGCACGCCGTAGGCGGCGAGGAAGACGAAGATCCCGCGCCAGTCCATGATCAGCAGCAGCTGCGAGCCGATGACCGGCGCGAGCACGGGCGCGAGGCCCGACACCAGGGCGAGCCGGGACAGCATCCGCACCAGCGGGCGTCCGCCGAAGAGGTCGCGGACCATCGCCATCGCGACCACGCCGCCCGCCGCCGCACCGGCCCCCATCAGGAAGCGGAAGACGCCGAGCGTGACGATCTCGGGGGCGAGCGCCGCGCCGACGCAGGCCAGGACGTGCAGCGAGGTGGCCAGGAGGATCGGCAGGCGCCGGCCGACCGCGTCGCTCCAGGGGCCCACGACCAGCTGGCCGAGCGCGAAGCCGAGGGTCGTGCCGGTGAGGGTCAGCTGGACCGCCGCCTCCGAGACGTTCAGCTCGCTCTGCAGCGCGGGGAACGCCGGCAGGTAGAGGTCGATCGTGAACGGCCCGAGGGCGGTCAGCGAGCCGAGGACGATCACGTAGACGAGGCGCTGGCGGGCCGTCAGGGCGTCGCCCGGGTGGCGGTGCACCGGGAGGGAGGCGGTCGGAGTCGAGGCGGGAGTGGACACGGAGTGCCTTCCTGCGCAGGGCGCAGCGGGGTGGGAGGGAGGGGTCCGGCCGGTGTCGTCCTCGGCGCGGGAGCGGACCTCGTCGGCTCCACGCCGCTCGGTCGAATCAATTCGATCACGTGTCGGACAGGGGCGCCACCCCTCGGACCGCCGTCGGGTCAGACCGGGTGGAGCGGAGTGCCGAGCGGGTCGGCGAGCAGGCGCTCGAAGGCGAGCTCGGCTGCGCCCAGCATGAGCAGATCGGCGCCGAGCTCGGTCCGCACGATGCGCACGGAGTCGAGCGCGACCCGGAAGGGGCCGCCCCGGCCCAGGCGCTCCTCCAGGAACCCCGGCGCGACTCCGATCAGCGCCCCGAGGAAGCCGCCCAGCACCACGAGCTGCGGGTTGAACACGTTGATGACGTTGCGCAGGGCGACCGCGAGGTGCCCGAGCTGGCGCTCGACCTCGGCACGGACGGCCGGGTCCTCGGAGGCGGCGAGCGCCTCCTCCAGCCGCTCGCTCTCGTCGAGGCCGAGCACGGTGAGCAGCTCGGCGCGGCCGACCTCGGTCTCGAGGCAGCCGACGGCGCCGCAGTGGCAGTCGATGCCGGCGCTGTTGACGAGGGTGTGGCCGATCTCCCCCGCGTAGCCGTCGATGCCGTGCAGAGGCGCGCCGCCGACGATGACGCCGGCGCCCACTCCGCTCGCGCCGCCGTTGAGGTAGACGAGGTGCGAGACGTCGCGGCCGGCGCCGAGGACGCTCTCGGCGAGCGCACCGAGGTTGGCGTCGTTCGCCGAGAGGACGGGCAGTCCGGTCGCGTCCGCGAGCATGCGGGAGAAGGGCTCGTCGTCCCAGCCGAGGTGCGGGCCGACCCGGACGAGGCCGTCGGCGTCGCGGACGAGGCCGGGCACGGCGACGCCGATGCCGACGGTCCGCGTCTCCTCGGGCAGCTCGGCGAGCAGCTCGGCGATCGCCTCGGCCGCCAGACGGGCGGCGGCCTCGGCGGTGGGGACGGAGGCGGAGCGGCGGATGCGGCGGCGGACGACGGCGTCGACCCCGACCACGGCGACCGTGACGGCGTCGATCTCGGGGTTCACGGCGAGCGCGACGACTCCGGGATCGGCCTCGACGACGGGGCTCGGCCGGCCGACCTGGTTCGGCGTGGCGGGCTCGCGCTCGCGCACGATGCCGAGCTCCACCAGCTCGCCGACCAGTGCCGCGATCGTGGAGCGGTTGAGGCCGGTCAGGCGGGTCAGCTGCGAGCGGGAGCGGGGGCCGCCGCGGTGCACGAGGCGGAGGATCGCCGAGAGGTTGTGCCGCCGGACGCGGTCGAGGTTGTTGCCGCGCGTCGCGTGGTCGGGCATCCGCGGTCTCCTCTGCTTGCGGGGGTCAGCCTAGCCGGGGGCGGGGCCGGGGTCTCGAGGGGAGGGCTGCGCCCGCTGCTCGATCAGCAGGAGGGCGCCGCTCAGGCCTCGACCCAGGTCCAGGTGCCGGCCGGGCCGTCGACCGAGACGTCGCCGCGGGAGCGCGTCACGGTGAAGACCGTCGCCTCCCCCGTGTCGTGCGCGACGACCCGGACCGGCGTCGCTCCGTCCGGTCCCGGGAACACCCTCAGCTCGAGCCCGTCGAGGTAGTCGTACTCGGCCGAGTCCTGGCGGGCCCCTACCGGGATCACCGCGCCCTCGCGCACGTACAGCGGCAGCGAGTCGAAGCCGTGGACCTCACGGCGCCACTCCCCCGTCGAGACGGTCCGCTCGCCCGTCCACCAGCTCGTCCACGTCCCGCGCGGGAGGTAGAACTCGACCGTGCCGTCCTCGGTGAACACCGGAGCGACGAGCAGGTCGTGCCCGAGCAGGTACTGCGTGTCGAGGTGGGCGGCGCTGCAGTCGTCCTCGAACTCGAGCGCCATCGGCCGCATGATCGGGACGCCGGTGCTCGCCGCTTCCGCCCCCGCCGCGAAGAGGTAGGGCATCAGCGAGAGCTTCAGCCGGGTGAAGAGCCGGGTGACCTCCACGGCCTCCTCGTCGAACGCCCACGGCACGCGCACCGAGGAGGATCCGTGCAGCCGAGAATGCGAGGAGAGCAGGCCGAACGCGAGCCAGCGCTTGAACACTCCGGGATCGGGCGTGCCCTCGAAGCCGCCGATGTCGTGCGCCCAGAAGCCGAACCCGCCCAGCGCGAGCGAGAGGCCTCCGCGCAGGGTCTCGGCCATCGACACGTAGGAGGAGGTGTTGTCCCCGCCCCAGTGCACCGGCAGCGACTGCCCGCCGACCGTGGCGCTGCGGGCGAAGAGGACCGCGCGGCCCTCGCCGAGCTCCTGCTCGAGCACCTCGTGCACCGCGCGGTTGTAGAGCTGGGTGTACCAGTTGTGCATGGCCTCGGGGTCGGTCCCGTCGGCCCAGACGACGCCCTCCGACGGGATCCGCTCGCCGAAGTCGGTCTTGAAGGAGTCGACGCCCTGGCGCACGAGGACGCGGAGCTTCTCCTGGAACCAGGAGGTCGCCTCCGGATTCGTGAAGTCGATCAGCGCCATGCCGGCGACCCACATGTCCCACTGCCAGACGTCGCCGGAGGCCGTTCTGAGCAGGTAGCCCTTCTCGCGCCCCTCGGCGAACAGCGGCGACGCCTGCGCGATGTACGGATTGATCCAGACGCAGGTGTGCAGCCCGCGCTCGTGCAGGCGGGCGAGGATCCCCTCGGGGTCCGGGAAGGTGCGCGGGTCCCACTCGAGGTCGGTCCACTGGAACTCGCGCATCCAGAAGCAGTCGAAGTGGAACGCCGACAGCGGCAGCTCCCGCTCCGCGAAGCCGTCGATGAAGGAGTTCACCGTCTCCTCGTCGTAGCTCGTGGTGAAGCTGGTCGTCAGCCAGAGCCCGTAGCTCCAGGCGGGGACGACGGAGGGGCGGCCAGCGAGACCGGTGTAGCGCCGCAGCACGTCCTTCTTCGTCGGGCCCTGGATCACCAGGTACTCCAGCGCCTCGCCACCGACCGAGAACTGCACGCGCTCGACCGCCTCGGAGCCGATCTCGAACGAGACGAGGCCGGGATCGTTGACGAGCACGCCGTAGCCGCGGCTGGAGAGGTAGAACGGGACGTTCTTGTAGGCCTGCTCGGAGGAGGTGCCGCCGTCGGCGTTCCACACGTCCACCGTCTGGCCGTTCTTCACGAAGGGGCCGAAGCGCTCGCCGAGCCCGTAGACCAGCTCGCCGACGCCGAGGTCGAGCTGCTCGTGCAGGTAGGCGGCTCCGTCCGGTCCGGTCAGGTAGCCCTGCGCCTTGTGCCCGGACCCGGTGAGGCGCGTGCCGGTCGAGGTGTCCCAGAACTCCAGCGACCACGGAGCGCCCTGCCTGATCCGGACCTCGAGGTCGCCGGTGCGCAGCACGCCTCCGGACTCCGTCACCTCCGCCGCTCCGACGTCGCCCTCGGCCAGCTCGAAGCCGGGGCGGGAGGCCGTCCCGCGCCAGTGCTCGATCCGCACCCGCGCGACCCCCTCGGCCGGCGAGGACACCGTGACCGTGAGCGCCGGCCGGTTGAGGACGTCGCCGCGGCCCTGGATGACCCGGGTCGGGGCGATCACCTCGAGCGAGGTGCCGTCGGTGCGGATGTCGTACGCCTCCTGCGCGAACAGGGGCGTGAATCCGGCCCGCGTCTGCCAGAACCCGTCGGTGAACTTCATGGGGGTGCCTTTCGATGGCGCGCCGGCGGATCCCGTGAGGGAGGCGCCGACGGAGGGAGAGAGGGCTACTTGACCGCGCCGGCGGTGATGCCGCGGGTGAGGGTGCGCTGGAAGATCAGGAAGAAGATCAGCGTCGGGAGAAGGCCCAGGAGGGCGCTCGCGCTGGTCGTGGTGACGTCCATGATCTTGTCGCCCTGGAGGCTCGAGATCGCGATCGGGACGGTCTGCGTCGCGTCGCTCACCAGGAAGACCAGCGGGATGAGGAACTCGTTCCAGGTCCAGATGAAGAAGAAGATCATCAGCACCGAGAGGGTGGGCCGCGAGATCGGGACGATCACCCGGGTGAGGACCTGCCACTTCGAGGCGCCGTCGAGAGCCGCGGCCTCGAGGATCTCCTTCGGGAAGGTGCCGTAGACGCTCGAGAGCAGATAGGTGCCGAACGCCGACTGGATGACGGTGAAGATGACGATGACCGACAGCTGGGTGTCGTAGATCCCGACCGCTTTGAACATGTAGTACAGCGGGTAGAGCAGGGCCTCCTGCGGGAGCATGTTCGCCAGCAGGAACAGGACGATGATCCAGCTCCGGCCTCGGACCCGGCCGATACCGATCGCGTAGGCGTTCAGCACCGAGAGGGCGACGGCGAGGATCGCGACCGACCCCGAGATGAGGATCGAGTTGCCGAGCTTCTCGGGGAAGTCGACGCGGCTCCAGAAGGTCGAGAGGCCGTCGAAGGAGAGGCCGGTCGGGAAGGCGAGCGGGCCGTTCGCCGAGTACTCCGCGGGGGTCTTGAAGGAGTTGAGCAGGATCAGCAGCACCGGGCTGATGATCACGAGCCCGATCACCACGGCGACGGCGAGGATCACCCAGTCGCCGAGGGTGCGCTTCGTCGTGCCCTTCGCGGGCTTGGCGGGACGGGAGGACGAGAGGTCCGCGTCCTCCGTGCCGGCCTGAGTGAGGGGCAGGGTCTCGATGGCCGACATCAGCGGGCTCCCTCGCTGCGCTCGACGCGCTCCTGGGCGCGGATGAACAGCACGGCGAGGATCACGATGACGATCGTGAGCGCGGTCGCGATGGTGGCGCCGTAGCCCACCTGCTGCTTCTGGAAGAACTCGGTGTACGAGTAGTAGGAGGGGACGATCGTGGAGTCGCCGGGGCCGCCGCGGGTCAGGGCGTAGATCGGGCCGAAGACCTTCAGCGCGGCGATGGTGCAGGTGAGGGTGACCACGAAGATCTCGGGCCGGATGATCGAGACCGTGATCCAGCGGAAGCGCTGGAACCAGTTCGCCCCGTCGAGCTCCGCCGCCTCGTAGAGCTCGGGGTCCACGCGCTGCAGCGCCGCCATGAAGATGACGACCGGGTAGCCCAGCTGCACCCAGATCATCACGACCATGATCGAGAGCATCGCGGTGTCCGGCTTGCCGAGCCAGTCGTGCGAGAGGGAGCCGAGCCCGACGGCCTCGAGGATCGAGTTCAGCGCGCCGTTGTCGGGGCGGAGGATCCAGCCGATGACGATCGCGGCGATGACGGTCGGCAGGATCTGCGGCAGGTAGTAGGTGGCGCGGAGGAAGCTCGCCAGGCGCCCGCCGAACTTCTTGCCGACGAGATCGAAGAGGATCGCCGCGAGCAGGAGTCCGAGGATCGTGGGGACGATCACCATCGCGATGATCATGTAGACCGAGTTGAGGAACGAGGTCCAGAACTGGTCGTCGCCCATCAGCTCGATCCAGTTGTCGAGGCCGATGAAGATCGGCGGCTTGATGCCGCGCCAGGACGTGAAGCTGATGTAGACGTTCCAGATCAGCGGGATCAGCACGATGAACGTGAAGAGCACGAACCCGGGGATCAGGTAGAGCCAGTAGCCGCCGGAGCGCTTCTCGCGGGGCGGCGTCGTGGGAGGCGGCGCGCTCTCCGCGCGACGAGGTGCTGTCGTCGTCATGGGTACTCCTAGGTCGGACGGGGTCGTGGGTGTGCTGCCGCGGGATGCCGCTCCGGTACGGAGGCGACGGCGTGTCGCGTACCGGAGCGGCATCCAGCGGGGGGGTGAAGGCTCGGCGGTGCTCGTGCGACCCCGTCGAGGAGTCGCCGTCACCTCACTGGGTCTTCCGCTGCCGTTCCGCGCCTGCAGGCGCGGGGCCGGCCGCCGTGGCCGACATCACGTGACGCTTCCGCGTCACGTGATGTCGGCGACTCCGTCGTCGTACTTGGCCTGGAGGTCGGAGAGCATGGCGGACTCGTCGGAGGAGCCGTTGATGAGCTCCTGCGTGGCGGCGACCAGGTCGTCGTAGAAGGTCGCGGTGGGCCAGTCGGGGTAGAAGGAGAGCTGGTCGCCGTCGACGACCGTCTTCCACTGCGAGAGCAGCGCCTTGCTCTTCTCGTCGGTGATGGCGCTCTCGTCGACGACCAGCGGGATGCCTCCGTTGTTGCCGATGAGGTTCTGGATCTCGGGTCGCATCGTGATGTCGATCCACTTGTAGGCGAGGTCCTTGTTCTTCGCCGTCTCCGGGATCACCCAGTGGTTGCCGGCGGAGCCCATCGTGAACTCGGCGCCCGGGAAGAGGAACGTGTCCCACTCGAATGCGGTGATCTCGGTCTTGAAGCGGCCGAACCACCAGGAGCCCGAGAAGAAGATCGGGTACTCGCCCGAGATGAACGCCGTGCCCGCGTCCTCCGCCTTCAGCCCGGAGGCGTCGGCCGAGAAGTAGCCCTTGTCGACGTAGGTCTTCAGCTGGTCGGCCGCGTAGCTCCAGGCCGCGTCCTCGAAGTCGACCTCGCCCGTGTAGGTCTGGTAGTCGGTGATCCAGGAGCGGTCGGCCTTCAGCAGCGCGAGCTGGTAGAAGAGCTGCTGTAGCGGGTACTCGGCGCCGGCCTCGGCCAGCGGGGTGATCCCCTTGGCCACGAAGGCGTCGAGGACGGCCGTGAACTCCTCGTAGGTGGTGGGGACCTCGAGGCCGTTCGCGGCGAAGGCGTCCTTGTTGTAGTAGACGAAGGTGAACTCGCCGTAGTTGGGGATGCCGTACCAGGAGCCGGAGCCCATGATCCCGTTCTCGTCGTACTTCGCGGTGGTCTGCAGCGCGCCGGGGATCAGCGAGTCCCAGCCGTAGAACGCGACCGCCTCGTCGAGGTTGGTGAGCAGGCCCTGGCTCGAGAGGAGCCCGCTGGTCGCGTTGCCCTTGTTGTACTCGACGACGTCGGGCGCCGAGTTGGAGTTGAAGATCTGGCTGGCGCCGGTGCGCAGCTGCTCGAAGGCCTTGAACTCGTACGCGATCTCGGCCCCCGTCTCCTGGGTGAAGATGTCGCGGGCGGCGAGCCAGGCGATGCCGCGGTCGCTGTCGGGCGTCTCGAAGTCCCAGAGCGTGAGGGTGCGGCCGGCGCCGTCGACCGTGGTCGAGAGCGCGTCGGAGCCGGCGTCGGAGCCGCCACCGGAGCAGGCGGCCAGCGCGAACATCGCGCTGAGGCCGACTCCGCCGGCGAGGAGGTTGCGCCGGCTGAGACCGGCGGTCGGGCGGTGGAAGGCGGAGCGGGATCGGAGCGACATTGCGGTGGTTCTCCTTCGAACGGTGCGGTGGTGCTGCGGAGGTGGTGCAGGGAGCGCTCTCTCGCGGAGGCGCGGTGTCGAAGCGTTTCGACAGTGCGCAGAGCCGGAGCGGGCGGGAAGAGGGTGGAGGCTAGAGGGAGGCCGGCGCGGGAGTGCCGGACGGGACCGCCGGCACCGGAGCGCCGGTCGGAGCGGCCGCGAGGGATCCGCGGTCGACGTAGGAGGGCGGGAGCAGCTCGACGCCGACGGTGCGGCCGGAGTCGATCTGCTGAAGGGTCCGCGCGACGGCCGCTCGGCACATCGCGTCGAACGGGAGGGGAAGACTGCTGGTGGGGACAGGGAGGGCGCCGCCGTCGTAGCTGGCGCAGGCCGCCAGGATCGACAGGTCGCCGGGGACGGAGAGGCCGCGCTCGAGGACGCGCTCGATCGCCGCCTCCGCCACGGGCTCGTTGCAGTGCAGCACGAGCGCGGTCGGCGGGACGGGTGCTCCGAGGATCGCGTCGATCGCGGCCGATGCGCTCGGGCGGCCGATGTGCGGGCGCTCGACCGCGATCTCGACTCCGAGCGCAGCGGCCTCGGCGCGGAACGCCTCGTCGAAGCGGCGGACGAAGCCGGCGTTGCGGTCGGTGTAGGACTGCGGGTGCTCGAGCAGGCCGAGCGAGCGGTGGCCCAGCTCGGCGAGCCGGCGGACGCTCTGGCGGGCGGCCTCGGCGAAGTCGAGGTCGACGCAGGCGAGATCGTGGGAGTCGGCGGGCACGCCGATGAAGGTGGCGGGGACCCCGGCCGCGCGGATCAGCTCGGCGCGGTCGTCGTCGTCGTCGATGCCCATCAGGACGATGCCGTCGACGAGCGAGGAGGAGGAGACGCGCCCGATGCCGCTGGAGGCCTCGTCGGTGACGAGCAGCAGGACGTCGTAGTCCGACTCCCGGGCGCGCTCGAGCACCTCGGTGACGAAGCGCATGTGGGTCGGCAGATGCAGCTCGCCGCGCATCGGGGCGGAGAGGGCGAGGATGTGGGTCCGCGCCCCTGCGAGCATCCGGGCTCCCGCATGGGGCCGGTAGCCGAGCTGGCGCACTGCGTCGTCGACGCGCTGCCGTGTGGAGGCGGCGATCGAGCGCTTGCCGGAGAGGGCGTAGGAGACGGTGCTGATCGAGACTCCGGCAGCGCGGGCCACGTCGTGGATGGTCGCCATGGCCCCTCCTGCCGGACGTCGTCGTCGGTCGCGGTCGGGCTTCGAAGCGCTTCGACCGGTCGTGCTGGAGCGACTGTACGCACAGTCGAAGCGCTTGCGCAAGCGATCCTCGCGACGACCTCCCCGGGCGTCGGCCCGCTCCGCGAGCGGTTCCGCGGAATGAGCGGGCGGCACCCGCGAGGGGCCGGAGGGCGACGCGCCGGGCCTTCCGCTCGTTGCGCCTCCCGACCCTCAGGGGATATGTTGGGCCCAACAACAATTCGGCGACGTCGCCGGAAAGGATTCGGATCCCATGTCCCTGACCCCCACCCGCGCCGACAAGTTCTCGTTCGGCCTCTGGACCATCGGCTACAACGGGACGGACCCGTTCGGCGGCCCGACACGCGAGCCGCTCGACGTCGTCCACGCGGTCGAGAAGCTCGACGAGCTCGGCGCGTACGGCCTCACCTTCCACGACGACGACCTGTTCGCCTTCGGCTCCACCGACGCCGAGCGCCAGACCCAGATCGACCGCCTCAAGGGCGCGCTGGAGTCCACCGGCCTCATCGTGCCGATGGTCACCACGAACCTCTTCAGCGCCCCGGTCTTCAAGGACGGCGGCTTCACCTCGAACGACCGCGACGTCCGCCGCTTCGCGCTGCGCAAGGTCCTCCGCAACATCGACCTCGCCGCCGAGCTGGGCGCGAAGACGTTCGTCATGTGGGGCGGCCGCGAGGGCGCCGAGTACGACTCCGCCAAGGACATCCGCGCCGCGCTCGAGCGCTACCGCGAGGCCGTCAACCTGCTCGGCGACTACGTCACCGACAAGGGCTACGACATCCGCTTCGCCATCGAGCCCAAGCCGAACGAGCCCCGCGGCGACATCCTGCTGCCGACGCTCGGCCACGCGATCGCGTTCATCGACTCCCTCGAGCGCCCCGAGCTCGTCGGCGTGAACCCCGAGGTCGGCCACGAGCAGATGGCGGGCCTGAACTTCACCGCCGGCATCGCCCAGGCGCTGTACCACGGCAAGCTCTTCCACATCGACCTCAACGGCCAGCGCGGCATCAAGTACGACCAGGACCTGGTCTTCGGCCACGGCGACCTGCACAACGCGTTCTCGCTCGTCGACCTCCTCGAGAACGGCGGCCCCGGCGGCGTCCCGGCCTACGACGGCCCGCGCCACTTCGACTACAAGCCCTCGCGCACCGAGGAGGAGACCGGAGTCTGGGACTCGGCCGCCGCGAACATGCGCACCTACCTGCTGCTCAAGGAGCGCGCCGCGGCCTTCCGCGCCGACCCCGAGGTGCAGGAGGCGCTGGCCGCCGCGAAGGTCGCCGAGCTCTCCACCCCCACGCTGAACGAGGGCGAGTCGTACGACGACCTGCTCGCGGACACCGCCTCGTACGAGTCGTTCGACGCCGACGCCTACCTCGGCGGCAAGGGCTTCGGCTTCGTGCGCCTGCAGCAGCTGGCCACCGAGCACCTGCTCGGCGCCCGCGGCTGACCCGCACCTCCTGAGCCCGCGGTCAGCCGCGGGACGACCTGAGACGGACGAGATCCCCTGCACCGGCACGGGATCTCGTCCGTTCTCCTGCATCCGGCCCGGTTCCGCACCGGACGCCCGAACCCGTACCCCCAACGAAAGAGGACAGCGATGACGCTCGTCGCAGGGATCGACTCGTCGACCCAGAGCTGCAAGGTGGTCGTCCGCGACCTCGACACCGGCGCCGTGGTGCGCACCGGCCGGGCGAGCCACCCGGACGGCACCGAGGTCGATCCGGCCGCGTGGTGGGAGGCGCTGCAGCTCGCCCTCGCCGACGCCGGCGGGCTCGACGACGTCGCCGCGATCTCGGTCGGCGGCCAGCAGCACGGCATGGTCGTCCTCGACGAGAGCGGCGCCGTCATCCGCCCCGCTCTGCTCTGGAACGACACCCGCAGCGCGCCCGCCGCCGCCGCGCTCATCGAGGAGCTCGGAGCCGGGGCCTGGGCGGAGCGGACCGGATCGGTGCCGGTCGCCTCCTTCACCGCCACCAAGCTCCGCTGGCTGCGCGACGCCGAGCCCGAGAACGCCGCCCGTGTCGCCGCCGTCGCGCTCCCCCACGACTGGCTGACCTGGCGCCTGCTCGGCTACGGCCCCGACTCCGCCCGTGGTCCGCAGCTCGACGCGCTCACGACCGACCGGTCCGACGCGTCCGGCACCTCGTACTGGGGAGCGGACGGCTACGACCTCGACCTGCTCGAGCGCGCCCTCGGCCACCGCCCGCTGCTCCCCCGCGTGCTCGGCCCCTCGGAGGAGGCGGGCCGCACCGAGAGCGGACTCGTCGTCGGCCCCGGCGCGGGCGACAACGCGGGCGCCGCGCTCGGCCTCGGCGCCGGCCCCGGCGACGTGGTCGTCAGCATCGGCACGAGCGGCACCGTCTTCGCCGTCACGGACGACCCGGTGCGCGACGCCTCCGGGACCGTCGCCGGCTTCGCCGATGCGAGCGGGCGCTTCCTGCCGCTGGTCGCGACGCTCAACGCCGCGCGCGTGCTGGCCTCGACCGCGACCCTGCTCGGCAGCGACTTCGACGAGTTCGCCGCACTGGCGCTCGAGGCGGAGCCGGGTGCCGACGGCCTCGTGCTGGTCCCCTACTTCGAGGGCGAGCGCACGCCGAACCTGCCGGACGCGACCGCGAGCCTGCACGGGATGACCATCGCCTCGACCACGCGACCGAACCTCGCCCGCGCGGCGATCGAGGGCATGCTCTGCGGACTGGCCGACGGGCTCGACGCCGTTCGCGCGCAGGGAGTGGAGGCGCGGCGCATCCTCCTCATCGGCGGAGCCGCGCAGAACCGCGCCGTGCAGCTCGCTGCATCGCAGGTGTTCGACGTGCCCGTGCAGGTGCCGACGCCCGGCGAGTACGTGGCCGACGGTGCCGCCGTGCAGGCCGCCTGGGCGCTGACCGGATCGCGTCCGACGTGGACCGTCACCTCGGAGGCCGAGCCCGCGCCGGACCACCGCCCCGTGATCCGCGAGCAGTACGCGGCCGCCCGCGCCTGAGAATCCGGCCCCGGCCCTCTCCAGGGTCGGGGCCTTGCCGCAAGCCCCAGTGGACGGGGAGCGGAACCGCGCTACTCTCATTACTCAGCCAGCTGACTAATGGAGGAGCGACATGACCGCCACACGAACCCCCGACCGCGCCGACCGGATCCGCCAGGTCGTCGTCGCCGTGAGCGCGGTGCTCGCCCTCATCGGCTCCTTCATCGGCTCGGGCGCCGCGGGCGGCACGCAGATCCAGAACGCGGCCGGCGGCGCCCTGACCGCGTCCTCGACCCCCATCGCTCCCGACGGCCCCGCCTTCGCGATCTGGAGCGTCATCTACACCGGCCTCATCGCCTACGCGATCTGGCAGTTCCTGCCCTCGCAGACCGCCCGCACCCGCCACCGCCGGCTGGGCTACTGGGCCGCCGCGAGCCTCCTCCTGAACGCCGCGTGGATCCTGGTCGTCCAGGCCGGCTTCCTGACGCTCAGCGTCGTCGTGATCGCCCTGCTGCTCGCCGTGCTCGCGCGCATCTTCGTGATCCTGCGGACCACCCGCTCGGCCGGAGTGGTCGACGCGATCGTGACGGACGGCACCTTCGGGCTCTACCTCGGCTGGGTGTGCGTGGCCACGGCCGCGAACGTCACCGCCGGGCTCGTCGGCGCCGGAGTCGGCAGCGCGGACGGTCCGGGCGCCGCGGTCTGGGCGGTCGTCGTCCTCGCCGTCGCCGCGCTCGTCGGACTCCTGATCGCGGTCACCGGCCGCGGCCGCATCGCCCCGATGCTCTCGCTCGTCTGGGGACTCTCCTGGGTCGCCGTCGGCCGCTTCGCCGGCGAGCTCGTCTCGGTCCCCGCCGGGATCGCCGCGCTGGTCGCCGCCGCCGTGGTGCTGGTGGTCACCCTCCTCGTCCGCGCCACCGCGGGACGCCGGGTCAGCGCCGCCTGACCCCTGCGCGACGAAGGCCGAGAGGCCGGGACAGCCCTGGTCCGGGGCCGCCCGGCCTCTCGGCCTTCGTCGTGGTGGCGGATCAGGTGATCAGCGTGTCGACGTACTCCCGGTTCTCGTCCATCCACGCGGCGAGGGCGGCGGAGCGGTCGTCGGCCCCGTCGTTGAACAGCGCGTTCTCGAGCGAGTAGAGCGTCTTCGAGTCCATCCGGAAGTCGCGGATCCAGCGGCTCATCGTCGGGTAGTCCGCGTCGAACGCGGCCGAGCCGAAGGAGTGGATCCCCTCCGCCTGCCCGAGCAGGCCCTTCGGGTCCGCGAGGTCCTTGACCGGGAAGGCGTCGTAGGCCCAGTGCGGGCGCCAGAGCGTGACGGCGATGTTCTCGCCCGCGGCGGTCGCGCTCGAGAGCTCCTGGAGCATGGCCGGCGTCGACGAGGTGAGGTAGTCCATCCCCTCCAGGCCGTAGCCGGGGATGACGTCCTCGGTCGTCGTCTTGTTGAGACCGGAGCCGGGCTCGATGCCGATCAGGCGGTTCCCGACGACGCCCGGGTCGGCGGCGAGCTCCTCGAGGGAGTCGATCGGGGCGTCCTCGTTGACCGCGATGGTCAGCTTCGCCTCGTCGTTCCATGCGCCCAGGTCGACGATCGAGTCGCCGTACTGCTCGACGTACCGGGCGTGGGTGAGCGGCAGCCAGGTGTCGAGGGCGAGGTCGTAGTCGCCGGTCGAGAGGCCCTGGAAGCCGGGGGCGACGTCGGCGTTCTGCAGGGTCACGTCGTAGCCCTGCTCCTCGAGCACCGCCTCCCACAGAGCGGAGACGGCGATCCCCTCGTCCCAGCCCTGGAACACGGCGACGGTCACGTCGGTGCGGTCGCCGTTGTCGACGGAGGCGGCGGTGGCGGGAGCGGCGAGGGTCGCGGCCCCGAGGGACGCGACCAGGCCGATCGAGACGACGCCGACGGCCGAGCGGGTCGCCATGACGGCGCGGCGGTTCTTCGCCCGGGCGACCCTCGCCGGCGAGGGCGAGCCCAGCGCGCCGGTCATCCGGTCGAGGACGACCGCGAGGATCACGACGGAGACGCCCGCCTCGAAGCCGAGCGCGACATCGATCCGGTTGAGGCTCGCGACGACGTCGCCGCCCAGCCCTCCGGCGCCGACCATGCCCGCGATGACGACCATCGAGAGCGAGAGCATGATGACCTGGTTGAGGCCCGCCAGGATCGAGGGCAGCGCGAGCGGCAGCTGGATCTGGCGGAGGATCCGCCACTTCGAGGAGCCGAACGACTCCCCCGCCTCGACGAGCTCCGGGTCGACGCCGCGGATGCCCAGCTCGGTGAGCCGGACGCCCGGCGCCATGGCGAACACGATGGTCGCGACGATGCCCGGCACCACTCCGACCCGGAACAGGATCAGCGCGGGGATCAGGTAGACGAAGGCCGGCATCGTCTGCATCAGGTCGAGCACGGGCCGGATGACCGCGGAGGCCGTGCGGTTGCGCGCGGCGAGCACGCCCAGCGGCACGCTCAGCGCGATGGCGATCACGGAGGCGACGAGCACCAGCGCGAGGGAGTCCATCGCGTTCTCCCACTGGTCGACCCCCACGATCAGCAGGAGCCCCACGGCGGTGCCGGCCGCGAAGACCCAGCCGCGGACGGCGTAGGCCAGTACGGCGAGGAAGGCGACGATCACCCAGAAGGGCGGCGTCGCGAGGACGAGGTCGACGCCGGAGTAGAGGGCGCCGAAGACGGTGCGCAGCAGGTCGAAGACCGGCTGGAAGGTCTGCGTGAGGACGTCGACGGCACCCTCGGCGAGGGCGCCGAGCGGGAGGCGGAAGCCGAGATCGGTCATCGTGCACCTCCGTCCGCCGCGAGGACGGCGTCCTCGACGGGGCCTCCGGTCGCGTGCAGGGTCGCGGTGACGACCTCGGTCGAGACGGTGGCGGGCGGCTCGATCACCGGGTGCTCGCCGGTGCGGGCGGGCACGTTGCCGAGCGCCGCGAGCAGGGTCACCCGCGGGATCGCTCCGAGCAGACGCCCGTCGGCGTCGACCACGGCGACCGGCAGCGCCGACTCGACGGCGGGCTCGATGACCTCGCTGAGGGCGGTGTCCGGACCGACGGTGACGACGTCGGAGGTGAGGACCGCCGAGAGGTCGCCGGCGCTCCGGCGCACCTGCTCGATCACGTCGCGGTCGCGGACCGTGCCCAGCAGGCGGCGTCCGCCGCCGACCACGAACGCGGCCGAGGTCTGCAGATCGCGCATGCTCCGCAGCGCGGCGCGAGGACCGGCCGCCAGGGTGACCACGGAGCGGGCGGGCTCCATCACGGCGGAGGCGGTGAGCACACGGGCGCGGTCGACGTCCTGCACGAACTGGGCGACGTAGTCGTTCGCCGGGTCGGTGAGGATCTCCTCCGGGGTGCCGATCTGGACGATGCGGCCGTCGCGCATCACCGCGATGCGGTCGCCGAGGAACATGGCCTCGTTGAGGTCGTGCGTGATGAAGACGATGGTCTTGCCGAGCTCGTGCTGCAGCTCGATCAGCTGCTCCTGCATCTCGCGGCGGATCAGCGGGTCGAGTGCCGAGAACGCCTCGTCCATCAGCACGATGTCGGTGTCGGCGGCGAGCGCCCGGGCGAGGCCGACGCGCTGGCGCATGCCGCCGGAGAGCTCGTCGGGCATCTTCTCGTGCCAGCCGGCGAGACCGGCGCGCTCGACCGCGAGCAGGGCCCGCTCGCGGCGCTCGGCCGCGGGGACGCCCTGGATCTCGAGCGGGTACGCGACGTTGTCGAGCACGGTGCGGTGCGGGAGGAGCGCGAAGTGCTGGAACACCATCGACACCGACGAGCGGCGCACGCGGCGCAGCTCCGCCTCGGAGACGCCGGTGATGGTGGAGCCCTCGATCAGGACCTCGCCCGCGGAGGGCTCCTGGAGCCCGTTCAGCATGCGGATCAGGGTGGACTTCCCGGAGCCGGAGAGGCCCATCACGACGAAGATCTCGCCGCGGCGCACGGTGAAGGACGCGTCGATCACCGCGGCCGTGCCGAGTCCGGCGAGCTCGCCGCGGTCGGCGCCCTCGCCCAGTCGGCGGACGACCTCGTCGGGCTTCCGGCCGAACACCTTGAAGAGGTGGCGGGCCTCGAGAGCTGGGGTCGCGGGATCGGCGCCCGCCTCGCTCCGGGGCTCGCTGATGATCTGCTGGTTCTGGTGCACGTACACTCCGTCGGCGCGCAGGGACGACGCCCTGCGCTCATCTCGTGGTGCCGGGTCGGGAGCGTGGGACAGCCGTGCGTCGAGCCTCCGCGTGCGTCCCGCCGCTCAGCGCGGCAGGGGGTGGAGGCGAGAGCGTCCGAGGCGGCCTCGGGGCCGCCTCCACTCCCGTTGACCGTACGATCGCGGCGCGTCCTGGGGGGACGCCGTGCGAGCGCGGACCGGTTCATCGGGGCCCGTGAGGACCGCCGACCACGGTAGCCGCGGAGCCGCCGAGGGGCAAACGTCGGACAATTGCGGGGGCGGGTCCAGGGGTGGTGATGAACCGATCGGCGCGAGCGAATGTGCTGGTCGGAGCTGGTTTCCGGAGTGTTGCGCGATCGTTACCGTGATGGCGCGGCCGGCGGCGCTCGTTCCGGCCGGTCTCCATCCGCCGCTGCTCGACCGGCGAGGAGGCCCCGCAGCTCAGACGGTGGTCTCGCCCGCCGGGCCCGAGGGGGCCGCCGCGCCGACTCCACTGACGGGCTCGCCCTGCCAGGACACGAGCGTCCACGCGTCGCCCGAGCCCTCGAGGACGACGACGCCGGTGTTGTCGAGCAGGTGGTCGGCGATGAAGCGCGCATCGAGGTCGAGGGAGCGCAGACCCGCCCAGCAGCGGATGGCCGCGCCGTGGCTGACCAGCGCGACGACCTCGTGCCCGAGCGCCTCCGCCTCCGCCACCACCGCGTCGTAGCGCGCCGCGAACTCGTCGCCCGTCTCGCCGCCCGCCAGCCGGATCGACGTCTCGCCGCCGGCCCAGCGGAAGACCGTGCCCATGTACTCCTCGACCGCCGCGTCGTCGCCGCGCATCTCGAGCCCCGCGGCCGCGACCTCGCGGATGCCGTCGCGCTCGATCGGCTCGAGCCCGAGCGCCGCGGCGAGAGGGGCGGCCGTCTCGTGGGTGCGGACCATCGTCGAGACGAGCAGCGCGCCGATCCCCTCGCCGGCGAGCCGACCGGGCAGCGCCGCGGCCTGGGTGCGGCCGAGGTCGGTGAGCCCGGGTCCGGGGATGCGGGTGTCGAGGAGCCCGGCGACGTTGGAGGGGGTCTGGCCGTGGCGGATCAGGAGGAGGCGCATCCGCCCACGCTAACCGCGGAGGCTGGGCTTCCGGGGCGCGCGGTCGCGCTCGCTCCCGCCGTTGTGCGGCGAGTGCGGCGCTGTCACGATGTGCGGGGACGCTCCCGGACCGGGAGCCGCAGACGGACGGGACGGGCGGACATGGCTTCCGAAGACGGTTTCTCGAAGGACGAGCGCGCGGCGATGAAGCAGCGCGCGGCCGAGCTGCGGGCGGAGGCGAAGCGGCAGAAGAGCGCCGACAAGGCCGACGCCGACCGCAGGGACGCGGAGGCCGCGATCGCCGCGATGACCGACGAGGAGCGGCCGATCGCCCAGATGCTGCACGACGTCGTCGGCGAGACCGCTCCCGACCTCCTCCCGAAGACCTGGTACGGCTTCCCCGCCTACGCGCGCTCCGACGGCAAGGCGATCGTCTTCTTCCAGCCCGGCGCGAAGTTCGGCACGCGCTACTCGACCCTCGGCTTCCAGGACGGCGCGCAGCTCGACGACGGCACGATCTGGCCGACCGCCTACGCGCTCGTCTCCGCCGACGCCGAGACGCGCGCCGCAGTCGCCGAGCTGGTCCGCCGCGCGGCCGGGGCCTGACCCCGTGGCGCACGTCTACGACGAGATCGACGAGAGCCTCTCCTCCTGGATCCACGAGCAGCCGATGTGGTTCGTCGCCACCGCGCCCCTCGCCGCGGACGGGCACGTCAACATGTCGCCGCGCGGCCACGACTCGTTCTCGATCCTGGGCCCGCGGCGAGTCGGCTGGGTCGACTACACGGGCAGCGGAGTCGAGACGATCGCGCACCTGCGCGAGAACGGGCGCGTGTGCTTGATGTTCGCGTCGTTCGGATCGCGTCCGCGCATCGTCCGCCTGCACGGCACCGGCTCCGTGCACCTGCCCGGTTCGGAGGCGTTCGCCGAGGTCGCGGAGCAGCACCCCGAGCACCCGAGCACCCGCGCGGTCGTCACCGTCGAGCTCACCCGCATCAGCGACTCGTGCGGCTGGGGCGTGCCGGTGATGGAGCCGGTCGGCGAGCGCGACCTGCTCCTCCTCCAGGCCGAGAAGAAGGGCCCCGACGGCATGGCCGAGTACCGCGCCACGCGGAACGCGGTCAGCATCGACGGGCTGCCGGGCTACCCGCTGGACTGAGCGGGCGGGAAGCGGCCGCAGCGCGGCGCGCACGAGCACGCCGACCGGCTCGAGCAGGGTCTCAGTGACGACGGCGAGCGGGTTCGACCCGGTCGGGCGGGAGCCGACGGAGATCCGAGCCGTCGGCACTCCCGCAGCAGACAGGACGTCGTCGGGGAGCGGCTCTGCCGGTCGCTGGATCCCTTCGGCAGCCTCCTCTCGGTGATGCAGGGACCGCCCGATGACGCGGCGTCGACCGGACCGTCGCGGTCCGTGACACGGCGGGCCGACGGCGGGCCGACGGCGGGCCCTGGACGAGAAGGCGCTGACCCTACTGGCCAGCGCCGGCGGGTCCCTCGCCGACCGTGCGCCGGGCGATCAGCCATCCCTGGCTGGTGGGGCGCAGCAGTTGCGTGATGGAGGCCACCGGCCACACCTCCGGGTGCGCCGGAGTGCCGCGGGCGAGAGAGAGGGTCGAGTGCGCGGACGCGCCCTCGACGGTGCCCGGCGTCACCGTGATGTCGCTGGTCAGGTGCAGAGTCCCGGACGGTTCGGCCGCCCAGATCCTCGTGACGGCCGCCCGGACCGCGTCGTGGCCGGACGCCTCTCCCTGGGCTCCGTCGAGGACCATGTCCTCGGTGGTCAGCGCCAGGTAGCCGTCGACGTCGCGAGCCGTCGCGAGCTCATCGGCTCGGCGGACGACCGCAGCGAGCTGCCGCCGGTCGTCATCGGAGAGGTCGGTCACGCTGAGGGCCCGCCGGGGCGCAGCCATCCGCTGATCTGCGCGACTCTGTCGGGCGAGAAGACCCGCTTCGGAACTCGGCCCTGGACAGCCTTCGCGGGGACGGAGGAGTAGGCCGAACCGGTCTGGTCGGCGTACTGCGCCACCCGGAAGCTCACGGCGAGGCTGCACAGCGCGTAGGCCTCGCTCTCGCTGAGGCCCGACGCCGCATGCAGCCAGGTGATGAGACCGCGGAGGCATTCCACCAGGGCGTCGTCGAGGTTGTCGCTGAACCCGAAGCCGATCCACTCCGTCGCCGTCTCGACCAGTGGTCCGGTCAGCGGCACTGCCCTGTGGAGGTCGTAGCGGATGACGAGTTCCTCGGCGGCCGTCTCGATGGCTGTCTGATCGACGACTCCGTCGCCCTGAACGGCGTGGATGTCGCCGAACCAGACCCGACCACCGGGAGTGAACACCGGGAGGAAGACCGAGCTGCCGGCTGTCAGCGCGTTGACGACGAGGTTGCCGCCGTAGGGGCCCGAGAGGATGGCGCTGGTGGGTTCCTCGCCCGCCGGCTCGGTGCCGATGACCCCGATGAACGGATCGAGGTCGAACTCCACACCGGGGACGAATTCCGCGCGCCGGCGGTCGTCATCGAATCGGAAGTAGTGCAGGTACGGCTCAGAGAAGTCGTGAGGCAGCGCGCCGACTCCGAGCGGGAAGCTGTTCCACCCCCAGTCGAGTGTGCGCAGCGTCTCGATGGTGCACTCGATGACATCGCCAGGGGCGGCACCGGTGACCTCGACAGGTCCGAGCATCGAATACGGGCCCTGCGGGTACTTGTGGCGAAGAGGTTCCCGTTCGGCGAACGTCATCCCGAAGACTGCTTCGTCGCCCCAGTGCGTCCAGGTCGCGGGGAACGACACCCGATCGCCGGAGTCGATGGATGCGACCGGCGGCGCGGTCGGGTCGAGGTAACCGGAGCGGACCGTGCTCGCGGTCGATGGCACGGAGTGGGTTTCGGGCATTTCCTACCTCCGAGAAGTCGAGGGTCCCACTCTGCTCGGGGACGACGGCGTTCGCCTTCGTCATTCGTCGAGTCCTCGACCGCTGACCGCCGCTCAGCGCGACGGGACCGGTTCGCGGAAGCACGCACGAGGACGCTTCGCACACGTCCCCAGGGGATGTACTCCTGGGACCAGTAGTCGGCCCGGATCTTCAGGAGGGGCCCCTCGACGGTGGAAGCCACCGAGATGGAGCGAAGGTCCCGGAGGGTTCCCGCGATGCGTGTCTGCGGGTCCTTTCGAGCTCGCTCGACAACTGCTCGGGAGTGATTCGCGTCGGGAGGGACGACCGCGAGCAGCCGCCGGCATCCACCGGAGGCGCATTCGACGGTCCCGCTGACGAGCTCGCTCCCCTGTGGACGGTCGATGGCCGAGGCCGCCGACCGCGCTGGTGAGGCTCATCCATGGGTCGGGACGAGAGCGAGCTCCGGGGAGCTCCGGCCGATCCCAGGAGGGGCGGACGTGGAGCGCGACTGAGGCCTGCTCGATCGACGGTCGGATCGGACGGCGTCCCTACCATCGGCCCCGCAGAGATCCCCTGGACGATCCGCCCGCCGCTACCCCCGCTCGTCGACGGCCCGGATCGAGAACAGCTCCTGCGGGGTGCAGTCGAGTGCGTCGCAGATGAGCGTCAGCGTCGTGAAGCGGATCGCGCGGGCGCGGTTGTTCTTGAGGATGGAGAGGTTCGCCATCGTGATGCCGGTGCGGGCCGAGAGGGCGGTGAGGGTCACGCCGCGCTCGGCCAGCACTGCTCCGAGGTGGCAGTCGATCCGGTGCCTCTCGTCGTCGGCGGGCTCAGACAACGCCGTCGACGTCCCGTTCGAGCTTCGCGCCGGCGCGGAACGCCGCTGTCAGGGCGAGGGCCACCACTCCGGCGAGCAGGACAGGGACGGGCCACTGCGGCAGGTTCGTCCCGATGGCCTGGTAGTCGCCGCCGAGGAAGGCGTCGCGCTGCTCGTCGGTCACCCGGCCGGCGGCGAAGAGCAGGCCGATGCCGGAGCTGAGGTACAGGCCCGCCGCGGTGTCGGCGAGGCCCTGCGCCACTCCTCCGATCAGCAGGGCGAGGCTCAGACGGCGCCAGTTCGCGAGGACGAAGGGGTCGAACGGGCGTCCGGCCGCGATGCCGCGGAGGACCCGCAGGAGGAAGACCGTGGCGAGGACGATGGTGACCGCCTGGAGGAGGCTCGGCAGCGCACCGAGCAGGCGGAGGGAGAGAGCGGCGTCGGCGAGCGTGGGCGCGGTGCCCTCGCGCGGCTCGGCCTGCAGCAGCTGCGGGAGGCTCCGGAGCGGGAGGCGGCCGTCCGCTCCCCCGAAGACCAATAGGGTGCGCCCGGTGGTGACGGTCCAGGTCTGCAGGAGCGCGGTGAGCACGGAGAAGACCGCGACGATGAGCAGGACCGCCCTGGCCACCCGGAACACGCGCGGACGCTCCCGGACCGGACCGCTGGGGATGACACTCGTCATGGCGTGCTCCTTATCGATCGTCGATGTTATCGAGTATCGATACTATGCACGCCGGTCCGCCGATGTCGACCCGCGGAGCCCCACCGACCACGGCGACGGCGGGAGGGGTGGTTGCCCGCGGCGAGGAGCCCGATCTAGCGTGGAGGGATGTCGGATGCGAGGGAGCGCGCCGCCCGGTACCGGGCCGGCGTCGCGGGCGAGGAGGAGGCGGAGCAGCCCGTCCTGCCGGAGGATCCGCTCGAGCGGGCCGCGTTCGTCGAGACGGCGATCCAGCTCGCGATCCGTCGCGGCGACTTCGACGACCTGCCGGGATCGGGGAAGCCGCTAGCGGACCTGGGCGCGGCCCACGACCCGGACTGGTGGATCCGCCGCAAGATCGAGCGCGAGAACCTCACCGGGATCGGCCCGGCCGCCTTCCTCCTCCGCGCCGAGGACCGCGCGCTCGACGAGCGCCTCGACCGCCTGCACCGCGAGGAGGAGGTGCGCGCCGAGCTCGCCGAATTCAACACGCGGGTGATCGAGGCACGCCGCCAGCTGCTGGGCGGGCCGCCCGTCGTCACCCCGCTCCGGGACGTCGACGAGGAGGTCGCCGCCTGGTCGCAGCGGCGCGTCGATCGCGCCGCCGCGGCCGAGGCCCGGGCGGCCGCCGAGCCGGAGCGGTCCCGCCGCTGGTGGTCGCGGCGGCGCTGACGTCCCCGGAAACCGGACAGACCTGCCCCTCCCACTGGGGTCCCGCCCCGGGAAACCGGGCGGGAGCGCGCCTCCGAATCATGCGTGCACATCAAGTCGACCGGAGTCCGCATGCTCACCGCCACCACCCCCGCACGCCTCCCGAGGGCCCGCCCCTCGACCCTCGCCGCGCCGCCGCTCGCGCTGCTCGAACCCGACTCGGACCGGATGCTCGTCATCCGCGCCGCGGAGGGCGACGACCGCGCGTTCGCCACCATCGTCCGCCGCTACACCGGGCTGCTCCGCGCGACGGCCGCCCGCACCCTCCGCAGCAGCGCCGACGTCGACGACGTGGTGCAGGAGACGTTCCTCGCGGCGTGGACCCACGTGGACAGCGTGATCGACGGCGAGACCATCGCCGGCTGGCTCGTCACGACCGCGCGCCGCCGCAGCGTCGACCGGCTCCGCTCCAGCGTCTCGCGGCTGCGAGCCGAGCTGGACGACGAGTTCCCCGCCTCCGCCGCCGACGACCCGGAGCACGCCGCGCACTGCGGATCGCTCGCCGCCGACGCCAACCGGGTGCTCGCCGCGATGCCCCCGGCCCAGCGCCGCTGCTGGGAGCTTCGCCAGCTGGAGCAGTGCAGCTACGACGCGATCGCGCACGAGCTGGGCCTCACGACCTCGACCGTCCGCGGGCTGCTCGCCCGCGCCCGCGCGACCCTCCGCACGGAGCTCGCCCACTGGCGCTGATCCGCGCTGCGGATCTCGGCGCAGGCGACCGGGCGGGGGCCTTCAGCGCAGGAGAACCGGCCCCGCGCCGATCCGCACCCGGAACAGCGAGTACGGGTACGTCCGCAGATCCGTGCCGCCCTGGTAGTCGGCCTGGCGGTGCAGCTGGTTCGCGGTGACGTACAGGTGCTCGTCCGTCGCGATCGACATGGTGTCGGGCCAGAGCAGCCGCCCGTCGTGCACGATCGTCTCCATCGTGCCGTCGGTGCGACGGCGGACGATCGCGTTGTTCTCGTAGCTCGTGGCGTAGAAGCGGCCCAGCGCATCCGTCTCGAGGCCGTCCGCTCCCCCGCCCTTGTCGCCCTCGTCGACGACGGTCGCCGCGACGTCCTCGTCCGGCACCGACCGGTCGACCAGGGCCGCCGTCGCCACGCTGAACCAGCGGCGGGAGGCGAGCGGGCAGTACCAGAGGCGCTCGCCGTCGGCCGAGATCGCGATGCCGTCGGCGCCCATCGTCACCGGCTGCGGGTCGCCGTCGGCCGGGCGCTTCATCAGCACGCGGCCCTCGGCCATCGGCACGAGCTCCGGAGGAGTGAGCGCCTTCGTGCTCGGGTGGTCGTGCAGGCGGCGCCAGGCGGTCCCCGCCTCGAGGGCGACGACGATGATCCCGTTCGGGCCTGAATCGGCCGAGTCGGTGATGTAGGCGATGCCGCGCCGCAGATCGAAGCGCACGTCGTTGAGGTAGGTGGTCGGCAGGGCGACGTCCGGCTCGAGGACGATCACCTGCTCGACGGTGTCGGTCGCCAGATCGACGCGGACGAGCTTGGGGCCGCCCTTCTTCGTCGGCTCGAACATCGGGCTGCCGGTGTCGAGGATCCAGAGCCGGTCGGCCGGATCGACGACGATGCTCTGCACCGAGACGAGGGCGCCGGCGTCGTCGATTCCCGACGGCGTGTTCCAGGTCTCGTCCGGGTAGGGCACCGCCGCTCCGTCGACCAGCTCCACGACCGTGGCCGGGACCTCGTCCCCCCACTTGGGGAAGTTCACGAAGATCCGCCCGGTGTGCGAGACGCTGACGCCGGTGGGCATCGGCCCGCTGGTGAAGGCGTGCACGAGCTCCAGCTCGCCGAGCGGCTCGTCGACCGGGCGCGTGCCGCGGGTCTCGTCGGTCGGTCCCCAGAATCCCATGGTGCTCTCGCTGTCCTCCCGCAGGCGCGGGCTCGTGGCGGTCTCGGTGCCGGTCGGGTGAGGAGTCGGTGCCCGCCGCGACCGGTGCTCCTCATCCTGCGCGTCGGCGCCGTCCGGCGGGGAGGAGGTGGCGGAGGAGGCGGCGAGCGCCTAGCATCCGGCCGCCGCGGGCGACCCGGGAGCCGCGACCGAGGAGGCGGAGGAGGGTCGGCCCGCGTCCGACTTCGGCACGGCCTTCACGAAGGGGCTCAGCATCGGGACTCGGCAGTGCCCGGTGAAGCGGGTCGCCTCGGCGGCCGCTCCCGCCGCCCGCAGTGCACCGCCCTCGACCCTCGCGCTCACCCGCTGGTCGGCGGGTCGACGGACCACTGATCCGCCGGCCGTCCGCTTCCGGACATGACCGCTAGAGGGCGTTGCCACTGCGGCCGCTCACCTGCCACGGTCGCAGAGCGACCGACGACGGTCCACCGATCAGAAGGACCGAGGCCCGCCATGGACGACTCCTCTTCGACCGAGACCAGCACGAGCGAGATGACGCCCGAGGTGCTGGCCGCGTTCAGCGACGCCTGGACCCGCCACGACCTCGAAGCGCTGATGAGCCACATGACCGACGACTGCGTCTACGGCGCGTCCGTCGGCCCCGAGCCCGGCCGCACCTGGACGGGGAAGGAGCAGGTCCGCGAGGGATTCGCGCTCATGCTCGCCTTCGACACCGGACAGGAGCGGCACGAGGAGGGGGCTCCCCTCATCGCCGGGACGCGCGGCGCGGCCACCTGGTCCTTCACCGGGACCGGCCCCGACGGCCGACCCCAGGTCACGCGGGGCTGCGACATCTACGAGTTCCGCGGCGGGAGGATCGCCCGCAAGGACGCGTTCCGGAAGGTCTACCGGGCGGACGAGGAGTAGTCCAGGTCGGCCGCCCTCGCGCAGCGGAGCCGGAGCGGCGTCCTCGTACCGGGTGGCCCCGCGCCTCCCCGATCGCGCAGACTGGCTCGATGGCAGCGGCGTCGGCACCGGTCGGATGGGGACGTCTGCCCGCCGTGTCGTGGCTGATGGTGCGCGCCTTCACGCGGCACCGCGTCCTCGCCGTCCTGGCCTTCCCGACGGCGCTGCTCTCGCTCACGCCCTCCGTGATCCGCCGCGCCGCCCACGAGACGGCCGACCGGAACGGGTTGGTCGTGTTCGGGCGCTACCGGCCGGTCGCCGACGTCCTGGTGAGCATCGCCGTCACCGTCCCGGTCGTCCTGCTGGCCGTGGTGGCGGCCCTGTGGGTCGCGCTCTCGGGTCTGCTCGGCGCGGTCCTGGTCCTCGCGGCGCTCCTCGGCGGAGCCGTGGGGGCGGGGGCCCTGCTGGTCGGGACCCCCCTCACCGCGGCCGTCGGCGCGGAGACGCCCCCCGGGCGGCGGTGGACGGTGATGGCGCTCTCGCAGCGCCCCGGGACCCGCCTGTCGGCGCTGCTCGCGACGAGGGAGCTGCTGGCCACGGTCCCCGCGGGAGGCGTCGTCGTGGCCGTCGCCGGCGACGAGCGGCTGGCGGACAGCTACTCGCGCCTCGGCTTCTCCCGGGGACGGGGCCTGCGGATCTCCCAGCAGGTCTGAGGGGCACCTCATCGCCGGACGGAGGCCACCGGCCGCTCGATACGGTGGAAATCGTGCAGTGCGGCTGAGGCCTTCCCGATCCCCGTCGCTCCGTCCCGCTCCCTCCGGCCCGCTCGGGCGCGATTGAAAGGCTCCCCGTGTCCGCACTCCTTCCCCTGCAGGGCAGGACCGCTCTCGTCACCGGCGTCTCGCGGCGGCGCGGCATCGGATTCGCCGTCGCCGCGAAGCTCGCCTCCCTCGGCGCGCACCTCGTCGTCCACCATCACCGCCCTCACGATCTCGACCTCCCCTGGGGAGGCGACGACCTCGACGCGGTCCGGTCCGAGCTCCGCGCGCACCTCACGGAGGGCGCGCGGTTCGGCGACGTCGCCGCGGACCTGGCCGATCCCTCCACGATCTCCGGTCTGATCGCCACCGCAGCCGACCTCACCGGGAGCCTGGACGTCCTCGTCTGCAACCACGCGAAGAGCGGCGACGACGGCAGCATCCTCGACATGACGCCCGAGCGGCTCACCGCGTTCTGGGACGTCAACACCCGCTCCACCCTCCTGCTCACCGCGGAGTTCGCGCGGCTCCGGGCACCGCGCACGGACGGACCCCGCCGGCCCGGCGACCGGATCGTCGGAGCCGGGCCCTACGCCCGGGCGCAGGGACACGTGTTCTGGATGACGTCCGGCCAGATCCACGGCGCGATGCGCGGAGAGGTCGCCTACGCCGCGAGCAAGGCCGCACTCGCCGGCGTCACCGCCACGGTCGCCGCCGAGCTCCTGGAGCTCGGGATCGTGCTCAACACGATCGATCCCGGTCCGGTGAACACGGGATACCTGGACCCGGAGACCACCGACCGGTCGCTCGAGGACCTCGAGGAGTACGTCGCGACCACGCCCTTCGGCCGGGTCGGTGCGCCGGCGGACCCCGCGGAGCTGATCGCATGGCTGGCCACGTCGGCGGGCAGCTGGGTCGTCGGGCAGGTGCTCACGACCGACGGCGGGTTCAGCCTGTGACCGGAGCGGCGGCGCAGCGGCTCCGGACCTAGTCGGAGGCGACGGCCCGCACGATGGTGCGGGCGACCTCGAGCACCTCGCGCTCGTGGCTCAGGTGCACCTCGTGCACCGCTCCGGGCCAGGACAGCAGCGGCGCGTCCAGGGCGGCGGCGACGCGCCGATGCACGCGATGCAGGGAGGACCCGGGCCTGCGGTCCGCGGTCACCACGGCCGCGGGGACCGCGGGCAGCTGAGACTCGTCGAAGCCCCGCGCCACCTGCTCCAGACCGGCGGCGGCGGAGGCGAGCCCCGGCAGGTCGACGTCCGCCATCGCGAGAGCGGCCGCGCGCGCGGCCGGGCTCATCGCGTGGCGCCTCGCCGACCGGGCGGCGCTCGTGCGCAGCAGCGCGGACAGCGCTCGGCCGAGCCCCGGCAGTCTCGTGAGCGTCGCCGTCGCCCGGGCCGTCCGCTCCACCTGACGCGCCAGTGCCGTGTCGTTGACGGGCGTCGGGTCGAGGAGCACCAGTCCCGCGACGTCCTCGGGATGATCGCGAGCGAGCAGCATCGCGACGGCAGCGCCGAGGCTCTGGCCGATCACGACGACGGGACCTGTCCCGAGGCCGGCCAGCACGGCGTGGACGGCGTCTGCGGCGTCGGTGAGTCCGCCGGCGACCTCCGACCCCGCTGTGCCCGGTCTGTCGTAGAGGACCACCCGGCAGCCCGGATCGACGATCAGGCCCTCGACCAGCCCGGGGAAGAAACCGTCGACGGCCTCGCCCCCGCCCGGCAGGAGGAGCACGGCCTGCCCGGATTCACCCCGCACCTGCAGCATCCGGCGAGCCTAGCCGGGGAGCCGTCCGGCGCCGACGACCGGCGCGGCCGGGCCCGGGGATGATGGGCGCATGGGAACTCGTGGGGCCGGAGTGCTGTGGGTGGTGAGCGCGCTCGCCTACGTCGGAGCGGAGGCGGTCGCCGCGTCCGCGTTCCCGGGCTACAGCTACGCACGGAACTACATCAGCGATCTCGGCGTGCCCGAGGTGGGCGTGTTCCAGGGGCGCGCGATCGACTCGCCGCTGCACGCGGTGATGAACGCCGGATTCCTCCTGCAGGGGGCGCTCTACCTCGCCGCCGCCGTCACGACCGTGCGGGCGGCGCGGGGTGGATCGCGGGGGCTGTTCCTCTCCCTCGCCGTGGTCCACGCCGTGGGCATCGCCGTGGTGGGCCTCGTGCACGGGAGCAGCGCCAGTGCGCAGAACGGGATCGGCGGCCTGCACGTGGTCGGCGCCGCGATGGCGATCGTCGGCGGCAACGCGGCCTCGATCGTCGCCGGTGCCGCGGCCCGGCGCGGCCGCGCCCCGTGGGCGCTCGGGACGGTCGGGATCGTGCTCGGCGCGGTCGGCCTGCTCGCGCTGCTGATGCTGCAGGTCGACACCCGCGTGCCCGGCGTCGATCTGCTGCCCGACGGCGTCTGGGAGCGCGCCTCCGTCTACGCCGTCACGGCCTGGCAGCTCGCGACCGGCCTGCGGCTGCTCCGACGGCCGGAGGTGCCGCGGCAGCCGCGGCCTCCTCAGACCGCGGGCAGCGGCGCGCAGGTGCGCAGCGCCGTGCACCGGCTCTTCCAGCTCGGGATCCGGATCCCGGAGGCCCTCTCGGTCGTCGTGTTCGACGACAACCCGTGGAGCGAGCTGGTCACCCCGCCGCTCAGCGTCGTCCGCCAGCCGATCGACATGCTCGCCCGTCACAGCGTCGAGCTCGTCCTCGCCCGCATGCAGGGCCGCCTCCCCGAGGCGCCGCAGCACATCGAGGTGCAGGCCGACCTCGTCATCCGCTCCAGCTGCGCCGCACCCCCGCAGCGCTGATCCCCCTCCCCCCTCCGAAAGGCACGCCATGTCCGATCCCGTCGTCGTCACCGCGATCTTCACTCCCGCCGAGGGGCAGCGCGACACGCTCGTCGCCGCCCTCTCCACCGCCATCGCGGAGGTGCACGAGGAGGAGGGCTGCGAGCTCTACGCGATCCACGACTCGCCCGACGGCACCATCGTCATGCTGGAGAAGTGGACGAGCGGCGACCTGCTCGACGCGCACGGCGCCGGCGAGCCGGTCGTCCGCCTCAACGAGGCGATCCGCGGACTCGTCGCCCACCCGCCCGTCGTGACGCGGCTCGTCCCGATCCCGGCCGGCACCTCGCAGCAGGGCGAGCTCTAGCACCCGGGGGCGGGGCCGCTCCGGATCCGGATCGCGCGCCTCCCGCCGGAAACGCGCGCGAAACAGCGGAGGCATACGGTCGGGAGCGACCCCGCCGCCCCGGCCGCTCCCTGGAGGATCCGCATGCCCCGCCCCGCCTTCCCCGCCCCGCCCAGCGCCGAGCTGCACATCCACCTCGAGGGCACGATCGAGCCCGAGCACATCGTCGAGATGGCGCGCCGCAACGGGGTCGCCCTGCCCACCGAGGATCTCGACGCCCTCCGCGCGCGGTACTCCTTCACCGACCTCGCGTCGTTCCTGGAGCTGCACTACTCGAACCTCACCGTGCTGAAGACGGAGCGGGACTTCTTCGAGCTCGCGACCGGCTACCTCGACCGGGCGCAGAAGGCGAACGTCCGCCGCGCCGAGATCTTCTTCGACCCGCAGACGCACCTCGGCAACGGCGTCGCGCTCGACACCGTGATGAGCGGGATCACCCGTGCGCTCGGTCGGAGCGAGGAGACCCACGGGGTCTCGACGGACCTGATCATGTGCTTCCTCCGCGACCTGGGCGCCGACGCGGCCGACGAGATGCTGACGGCGATCCTCCCCTGGCGCGAGCACATCATCGGCGTCGGGCTCGACTCGAACGAGGTGGGCTTCGGCCCGGAGCTGTTCGTCGACGTCTACGCGCGCGCCGCGGCGGACGGACTGCGCCTGGTCGCGCACGCCGGCGAGGAGGCCGGGCCCGAGACGGTCGCGGCCACCGTCGAGCTGCTGAAGGTCGAGCGGATCGACCACGGGATCCGCGCGATGGAGGACCCGGAGGTCGTCGCGATGCTCCGCGAGCGCCGCATCCCGGTGACGGTGTGCCCGCTGTCGAACGTCGCCCTGCGCGCGGTGGACACGATGGCCGACCACCCGCTGCCCGCGATGCTCCGCGAGGGACTCGTCGTGACGGTCTCGAGCGACGATCCGCCCTACTTCGGCGGCTACGTGGATGAGAACTACCGCGCCCTGGTCGAGGAGCTGGGGATGGACGACGCGCAGCTCGAGCAGCTGGCGCTCAACTCCTTCGACGCGGCGTTCATCACGGAGGAGGACCGCGAGCGCTGGCAGGCGGAGGTGCGCGAGCACTTCGCGCGGTGAGCGCGTCACTGCCCAGAGAACGATCGTTCCCACCCTCCCCGCGCGCTGAGCCCTCGTTCCGCGGTCGCACGCCTCCGCGCCCGCCCTACGCTGGCCGGATGACCCGATCCGACGGCACACGATGAGCTGGGTGCTCCTCACCGGCGCGATCCTCACCGAGGTGACGGCGTCGCTCGCCCTCCAGGCCGCCATCGAGTCGCCGGGCTGGTACGCCCTCGTGGTGGCGGGCTACCTGGCGGCGTTCGTCCTCCTCAGCCGGGTGCTCAAGGCCGGCATGCCGATCGGAGTCGCGTACGGCGTGTGGGGCGCGTGCGGCGTCGCGCTGACGGCGGTCCTCGCGGCCGTGCTCTTCGGTCAGCCGCTGACGGGCGTGATGACGATCGGGCTGGTGCTGATCATCGCGGGCGTGCTGATGGTCGAGATCGGCTCGCAGCGAGCGCAGGCCGCGCGCCGGGCGGTGCGCTGATGGCCTGGCTGCTGCTCTCGGGCGCGATCCTCACCGAGGTCGCCGCGACGATGAGCCTCAAGCCCGCGACGGACGGCCGGAAGCGCTGGTACGTCGTGGTCGGAGTCGGCTACGTCGTCGCGTTCACGCTGCTGGCCGGGGCGCTCGCGCAGGGCATGCCGATCGGGGTGGCCTACGGGATCTGGGCGGCGGTCGGAGTCGCGCTGACCGCGGTGCTCGGCCGCTGGCTGTTCCAGGACCCGCTGACCTGGACGATGCTCGGCGGGATCGGCCTGATCATCGCCGGCGTGCTGCTGGTGGAGCTCGGGCACTGACCGGCCGAGTGCCGTCGCGGCGGGAGTCCCTCCACTCAGCGGCCGTCGCGGCGGGAGCGCGCCTCCTCAGCCGTCGTCGCGGCGGAAGCGCTTCGGCGTCACCGGTTGTCGCGGCGGTACCGCGCCTCGCGGCCGGCGATGTGGAGGCCGAGCCCGGTGACCGCGACCGCGAAGGCGACCAGCACGCCGATGAACGCGATCTCGTCGCCTGCTCCGACCGCCACGGCCGCGACGGCGAGCCCGATCAGCGCGAGGGCGAGCACCACGGCGCCGACGGTCTCGAGAGGGCTCCATGCGGTCATGGCTCCAGCGTGCGCTCGGAGCGGCGCGCGGGCAAGGGGCGGCAGGCGAACAGGACATGACGTCCCGCCGACCGCGGAGGTCCGCGCGCCGCTCCGAGCGCACGCTGGAGCCATGACCGCATGGAGCCCTCTCGAGACCGTCGGCGCCGTGGTGCTCGCCCTCGCGCTGATCGGGCTCGCCGTCGCGGCGCCGCGTCCGTTCCTCGCGCTCCGCTGCGCCGCGACGGCCCTGCCGGCTTCCCGGCGATGCGCCAGGATGGGGGCATGACGACACGCGTGGACGG
>NZ_PSVG01000029.1:0-38175 GCF_002930885.1 Rathayibacter sp. AY1F2
CACTCCCTCCTCCGTCACGACCGGTCGTCCGGCCGCCGTGCGCTCAGCAGACGCGGGCCGGGTAGGCCACCGTCTGCGCGAGGGTCTCGGAGCCCGCCGCCCCTGCTCCACGACCTCGACGGAGTGGACGTCGACGTCGACATCACCCCTCCGGCGCAGCCCGGCTCCCTCTCGCTCTCCGTCGCCGCCGACGCCGTCGACCTCGCCGAGTCGGGCTCCACCGCCCTCCAGCGCCGGTTCACGGGCGGGCTCCCCACGGTCACCGTCACCGACTCGCGCGTCGGCGCGCAGAACGACTGGTACGTCCTCGCCTCGGCGAGCGCCCTCACCGGCGCGAGCGCCTCGATCGGAGCCGACCACCTCGGCTGGACCCCGCGCCTGATCACCGGCACCGGCGCCGTCGCGGGCGATCCGGTGGCCTCCTCCCTCGAGGGCGGCGCGGGTTTGCGCGACGCGCTGCTGCTCGGAGCCGCCGGCGGGGCCGGCACCTGGAGCGCCGACGCCGAGCTGCGGCTGCTGGCCGAGCCGGACGTCGAGGCCGGCTCCTACCGCTCGACGATCACGCTGTCGCTGTTCGCCTAGGCGCGGACCAGCGCAACGGCCGGGGACCGCGCCCCGCGGTCACTCCTGAGCGACCGCGACCGCCACGACGAGCGCGGAGTGGACCGTCGGCTCCGAGACGGCGAAGTAGCGGCTCGAGCCCTCGATCCAGGCCTCGGTCGCACCCTCCCTGGTGCGGAAGCGGACGGGCTCGTCGCTCGAGGTCCCACGCCCGTCGGCCTTCGCGACCGCCTGCGAGCGCAGATCGGCGAGCACCTGCTCCGCCGTCGTCGCCCCGGAGGCCACGCGGTCGCGGACGGTGCGGGCGCGCACCGCGTCGATCCCGATGTCGCGTCCGGTCGCCAGCGCCGCGACCACCGCGCCGTCGCAGTGCGCGATGCTGATCCGCATCCGCTCCAGCGCCGCGTGCTCGCCGCGGAGCACCGGGCGGCCGTGCGGTCCGGAGCAGCGCTCGCAGCGCGCGTCCACGGCGACCTCGAGGGGATCGATCCCGAGCGTCTCGGCGGCAAGCTCGCGCACGAGGACCCGGCCGAGGAGGAAGCCGTCCCGGACCTCGCGCCGACTCGTCGCCTCGTAGCGCAGGCGCTCGGCGAGGGTGAGCAGGCGCAGCATCCGGTGGCGGGCGGAGTCGAGGACCTCGGGCCGCGCCCAGCGCAGCTGCACGTCGTCGGTGGCGAGGAGGGGGAGTCCGGTCATGCCCCGGACGCTACGCACGCCAGGCGACATCGGCGTGACGGGAGGGTGGCCGGAGGGAGACGGGCCGCTGTTGACTGGGAGGCGTGCAGACCTTCCTCCCCTACCCCGACTTCCACCGCAGCGTCCGCGCCCTCGACGGCAAGCGGCTCGGCAAGCAGCGCGTCGAGACGCTGCAGGTCATGCGGGCGCTGACCGTCCCGGGGTACGGCTGGCAGAACCACCCCGTCACGCGGATGTGGCGGGGCTACCGGCCGGCGCTGATGACCTACCAGCGCGAGACCTGCGCGGAGTGGACGGAGCGCGGCTTCGCCGACACGTGCCTCGTGAAGACCGAGGAGGCCCTCGCCGCCGCCCCGGAGGATCTCGCCGCCTACCTGACCGGCGACTACCCGCTCCCGCCGTGGTTCGGCGACGAGCGGCTGCACCTCTCGCACCGCTCGAAGCTCGTGGCCAAGGACGAGGACCACTACGGCCCGCTGTTCCCCGGCACGCCGCCGGGGCTCGACTACCTCTGGCCCGTCGGCGCCTGAGCTCAGGCCGCGGGCGGGCGGAGGAACGGGATCGCGATGCGCGGACGGAACACCTCGCGCTGGTTCGCCTTCACCAGTCCACAGATGATCAGCACGAAGTGCACCAGCCAGAGCACGGCGAACAGCGTGATCGGGATGCCGATCGGGTAGAAGCCCTTCGCGAGCGGGGTGTCGGAGGCGGCGAAGAGCAGCACGACGTGCGCGCCGAGCGTCACGACCCCGATCAGGATCACCGTCAGACCCCAGTTCGCCGCGTTCCGCGCGTTCTCGGCGGCGAGCCCGCCCTTCCTCCGGGCGGAGGGGTACACGGACGCCATGACGATGCCGCCCACGATCAGGCTGAGGAACGGGATCCCGATGAACGCGAGGAAGCCGAGAGCGTACGAGAGGGCGCCCGTGGGCGGTGCGGGGACGGCCTGCGGGGGCGCGACCGGAGCGGCCTCCGGGGTCGTCGCGTCGGCCGGTCCGGGGTCGGAGGAGGGGCTCGCCATGCCGACAGCCTAGGGAACACCGTCCCCCGGGTCGCGGTCAGGGTCTTTTCAGGCCTCTGGCCGGGCCTTCGTCTTCGGGGGCTCTCGGGTTAGTCTGTCGAGGTTGACCTGCCGCACGGAGCGTGCAGGGCGTCGGCCGCGGTCGTCGCAGCATCCGGGGGGATTCGCGAAGGAGAAGGTTTGGCGTCCGACAGAAGGACCACCGGTGGTGTGGTCAAGGCGATCGTGGGCTTCCTGGGCATGAGCGTCGTGGCCGGAGTCCTCGTGACCGCCACCGTCACCCCGGCTGTGGCGCTCGCCGGAGTCGCCGCGAACCAGTCGATCGGCGTCTTCGACGGCCTGCCCGACTACCTCGAGGTCGACAAGCTCTCCGAGAAGAGCAACATCTACGCGACCGGCTCCGACGGCCCGCAGCTGCTCGCCTCCTTCTACGTCGAGAACCGCGTCGAGGTGCCGCTCGACCGCATCGCCCAGGCCGCCAAGGACGCCGCCGTCTCGGGTGAGGACCCCCGCTTCTACGACCACGGCGGAGTCGACCTCCCCGGCACCCTCCGCGCCGTCGCGCAGACCTATGTGCTCGGCAACGACGTGCAGGGCGGATCCTCGATCACCCAGCAGTACGTGAAGAACGTCCTCGTCGAGAAGGCCGTCCGCAACATCTCGGACGACGCCGAGCGCGCGGCCGCGATCGACGAGGCCACCCGGACCTCCCCCGAGCGGAAGCTCCGCGAGATGAAGCTCGCCATCGGCCTCGAGAAGCAGTACACGAAGGATCAGATCCTCCAGGGCTACCTCAACATCGCGTTCTTCGGAGGCACCACCTACGGCCTCGAGACCGCCGCGAACTACTACTACGCGACCTCGGCCGCTGACCTCTCGATCGCCCAGGCCGCGAGCCTCATCGCGATCGTCAACAACCCGGCCGTCCTGCGGATCGACCAGCCCGACAACCCGGACAACGGCGCCTCGAACGGCTACGCCCGCAACAAGGACCGCCGCGACTACATCATCGGCAAGATGCTCGAGGAGGGGAAGATCTCGCAGGAGGACCACGACGCCGCCGTCGCCGCTCCGATCGAGCCCCGCATCACCCAGCCCAGCACCGGCTGCTCGACCGCGGGCAACGCGGGCTTCTTCTGCGACTACGTCACCAACGTCCTGAAGAACAACGAGATCTTCGGCGCCGACGAGGACACCCGCTGGACCAACTTCCGCCGCGGCGGCCTCGACGTCTACACGACGCTCGACGTCGGCCTGCAGGACGCGGCCGTCGCCGCCGTCGACGCGCAGGTCCCGCAGACCTGGAACTTCGACGTCGGAGCCGTCTCCGTCAGCGTCGAGGTCGGATCCGGGCGCGTGCTCGCGATGACGCAGAACAAGAAGTACTCGCAGGATCCGGACGTCCTCACGACCGACCCGTCCTACAGCGCCGTGAACTACAGCACCGATCGGGCCAACGGCGGATCCTCCGGGATCCAGCCGGGCTCGACCTACAAGCTCTTCACGCTGGTGGAGTGGCTGAAGGAGGGCCACAGCATCAACGAGTCGGTCGACGGGACGCGCAAGTCCACCTGGGGCACCTTCACGGACTCCTGCGTCTCCGGCGGCACCGACACGAGCAACGAGACGAGCGCGAAGAACGACGAGGGCGGAACCGGCGAGGTCGGCACCCCGGTGTCCTTCACGAAGACCTCCCTGAACACCGGCTTCGTCGGCATGGCCCGTGAGCTCGACCTGTGCGGCATCCGCGACACCGCGGTCGACATGGGCGTGAAGCAGGGCAGCGGCGAGGAGCTCGAGCACAACCCGTCGTCGGTGCTCGGCACGAACTACGTCTCGCCCCTCTCGATGGCCGGCGCCTTCGCCACCATCGCCTCCGGCGGCACGACCTGCGACCCCGTCGCGATCGACCGCATCACCGACTCCGCCGGAGCCGACCAGCCGGTGCCCCCGGCGAACTGCCGCCAGTCGATCGACCGCAACGTCGCCGCCACCGCGGCCGTCGCGCTGCAGGCGACCTTCACCGGCGGCGGGACGGCCGTCGCCTCCCGCACCGGCGACGGCGTTCCGCTGATCGGCAAGACCGGCACCACCGACGACGCGAAGGCCACCTGGATGACCGGAGCGAGCACCCGCGTCGCGACCGCCGTCGGCGTGTTCAACGTGAAGGGCGACGCGAACCTGCGCCTCGGCCGCTACTCCTTCGACTCCGGATCCGCCGCCACCGCGCGCCACCGCATCTGGCCGGTCGTCATGCGCGCCGCCGACGCGACCTACGGCGGGACGGACTTCCCGGAGGCCGACGGCTCGCTGCAGGTCGTCCCGAAGGTCGACATCCCGGATGTCGTCGGGCTCTCCTCCGCCGACGCCGAGGCCAAGCTCGAGGCGGCCGGCTTCGGCGTCGTGCAGGGCGGCACGGAGGCGAGCGACGCCGCGGTCGGGACGGTCACCCGCGCCGACCCGTCGGGCTCGGCCCCGCGCGGCACCGCGATCACCGTGTTCACCAGCTCCGGCAACCAGAAGACCGTGCCGAACGTGACGGGCCAGGATCTGGAGGCCGCGAAGAACGCCTTCGGCGCAGCCGGCTTCACGAAGATCACGCTCGCCTGCGCCGAGAACCCGAAGGCGCCCGACGCCGGTCAGGTCACCGGGCAGGAGCCGGCCGGCGGCTCCCCCGTCGCTCCGGACGCCACGCTGAAGGTGACGATCACCGCGAAGAAGTGCCCCTGACCGGCGCCTGACGGCTCGCGAGAACGCGTCCGGCCCGCGAGGATCCTCGGATCCCGCGGGCCGGACGCGTTCCTGTCGGACGACGGCGTCGGAGCCGGCGCTACTGCCCGCGCCCCCGGATCGCGCCGACGATCGCGACGGTCGCGAAGTAGACGATGAGGGCCAGCACGCCGAACGAGGCGAGCGCCCCGCTGGCCTCGGCCCAGGGCCGTCGCTCGTCCGTCATGGTGCCGGGCATGACGATGTCGAGGGCGAACATGCCCACCGCCAGGGCGAAGCAGACGAGGCTCAGCACGAGCAGCGCCCGGACCGCCTTGCCCACGGGGTCGTAGTAGCGCGGGTTCGACATCGTGCCTCCGGTTCTCGTGCTCTCGTGTCTATCCCGCCCGGACCGCTGTGGCAAGCCGTGGGGACGCGAAGACCCCCGCCCCTCCCCCTCCGCGGGCGCCGCTCGCGACGACGGGCGGTGCCGTCGTCACGAGCGGTGTCTCGCGGAAGGAGGAGGGACGGGGGTCGGAGCGGGACCGGCTACGCGGCCAGCGGGAGGGCGGCGGCCGAGGTCACCAGCAGCTCGCCGGCGACGGCGTCGACGCGGACCGCGCCTCCGTCGGAGACCTCGCCGCTGACGAACAGGTCGGCGATCCGGTCGTCGATGGAGCGCTGGACGAGCCGGCGCAGGGGCCGGGCGCCGTACTGCGGCTCGTAGCCGTTCTCGGCGAGCCAGTCGACGGCCGCCTCCGTCACCTCGAGCGTCACCTCGCGGGGAGCGAGGCGGGAGCGCGTGGTGTCGAGGACGATGCCGACGATCTCCCGCAGCTGCTCGCGGCCGAGGCGGCGGAACAGGACGATCTCGTCGATCCGGTTGAGGAACTCGGGGCGCATCGCCTCGCGGAGACGGCCCATGACGCGATCGCGCAGGTCCTTCTCCGAGGCGAAGCCCTCGGCCGACGCGTCGCTCTGAGCGACGAAGCCGAGCGCACCCGACCGCGAGGCCAGGAACTCCGAGCCGAGGTTCGAGGTCATGATGATCACCGTGTTGCGGAAGTCGACCGTCCGCCCCTGGCCGTCGGTCAGACGCCCGTCGTCGAGCACCTGCAGCAGCAGGTTGAACACGTCGGGGTGCGCCTTCTCGATCTCGTCGAAGAGGACCACCGAGTACGGGTTCCGGCGCACGCGCTCGGTCAGCTGACCGGCCTCGTCGTAGCCGACGTACCCGGGAGGGGCGCCGACCAGCCGCGAGACCGTGTGACGCTCGCCGAACTCGCTCATGTCGAAGCGGATGACCGACTGCTCATCGGCGAAGAGGGAGCCCGCGAGGGTGCGCGCCAGCTCCGTCTTGCCGACACCGGTCGGACCGAGGAAGAGGAACGAGCCGACCGGGCGCGAGGAGTCGCCGAGGCCTGTGCGGCTGCGGCGGACGGCCCGGGCGACCGCGGTGACCGCGTCGTCCTGGCCGATGACCCGCTGGTGCAGCTCGGTCTCGAGGTGGGCGAGGCGCTCGCGCTCCCCCTCCGTGAGCCGCGACACCGGGATGCCGGTGGCGCGGGCGATGACGGCCGCGATCTCGGTCTCGCCGACGACCGCCTCCGCGGGGGCACTGCCGGTGGCCGCGTCGAGCTCCGCCTGCACGGCGCTGATCTCGTCGCGGACGCGGGACGCCTCCTCGTAGTGCTCGGCCGAGACGGCCGCGTTCTTGTCGGCCTCCAGGGTCGCCAGACGCTCGAGCAGAGCTCCGGTGTCGACGCCGGCTCCGAGGCGGAGGCGGAGGCGCGCGCCGGCCTGGTCGATCAGGTCGATCGCCTTGTCGGGCAGCACGCGGTCGGTGAGGTACCGGGCCGAGAGCTCGACGGAGGCGCGCAGGGCCTCGTCCGTGAAGCGCACGCGGTGGTGCTCCTCGTAGGCGGGGCGCAGGCCGTGCAGGATGGCGACCGCGTCCTCGATGCCGGGCTCGCCGACGCGGACCGGCTGGAAGCGCCGCTCCAGTGCCGGGTCCTTCTCGATGGTGCGGTACTCCTTGAGCGTGGTGGCGCCGACGAGGTGCAGCTCGCCTCGGGCCAGACGCGGCTTGAGGATGTTGCCCGCGTCCATGCCGCCCTCGCCGCCGCCGCCCGCACCGACGACGGTGTGGACCTCGTCGATGAAGACGATCAGCTCGCCGGAGTGGGCCGCGATCTCGTCCATGGTGCCGGTGAGGCGCTCCTCGAAGTCGCCGCGGTAGCGGGTGCCGGCCAGCATGCCGGGGAGGTCGAGCGAGATCACGCGCTTGCCGCGCAGCTGCTCGGGGACCTCCTCCGCCACGATCGCGCGGGCCAGGCCCTCGACGATCGCGGTCTTGCCGACGCCGGCCTCGCCGACGAGCACCGGGTTGTTCTTGGTGCGGCGGCTGAGGATCTCGACGGTCTGCTCGATCTCGTCGGCGCGCCCGATGACCGGGTCGAGCCGGCCCTCGCGGGCGAGAGCGGTGAGGTCGGTGCCGAACTTGTCGAGCAGCGGAGTGTCGGAGGCGGGCTGTCCCGCCTCCTGCTGCTGCGGGGCCTCGGTCTCGCGCATGCCCTGGGTGAGAGCCTCGGCGGTGACGCCGGCGCGGGCGAGGACCTGCCCGGCGGGGGCGTCCTGGCCGAGCACGAGCGCGAAGAAGAGGTGCTCGGGCTCGATGTAGGTCGAACCGCTGGAGCGGGCGACCTGGTAGGCGTGGAACAGCGCGCGCTGCGCGCTGGGGGTGATGGTGGCCGCGTTCTGCGAGGCGTGGGCCTCGTCGGCCTGCGGGAGGCGCGCCTCCGCGGCGGTGGCGATGGCGGCGGGGTCGACGCCGATGCGGCGCACGGCCTGCGAGACGGTCTCGTCGTCGATGAGCACGCGGAGCACGTGCAGGGCATCGAGCTCGGTCTGACCGCGCTCGAGGGCGAAGCGTCCTGCGGACTGCAGGATGTCGCGGGCACGGGCGGTGAGGAATCGGCTGAGGTCGATCGACCGCGCCGCGCGGGCGCGCTCACCGTCGAGGTAGCGGGCGAGGAAGTCGTCGAACGAGCTCGCTCCGGCCTCGCTGTAGTTGTCGGGCACCTGTCCTCCTGAGGAAGTTGAGTCGGTTACGCTCAAGTTCAACGCAGGGGTGCCGTTCCTATTCCCGCCCCTCCCCCGCGAGATGCCGCTTCGGTCCGCGACGGGCGTACGACCGGCGTCTCGCGGGGACGGGAAGAGGCACGGACTCCGGGGAGTCCGTGCCTCTCTGCGCCGACGCGCATTTCCTCCGGGGTGGGAGCTCTAGGGGACGAGGTAGCCCGCCGCGCGGAACAGCTCGTACCACTCCGGCCGCGTGAGCGGCAGATCGGAGCCGAGGGCCGCATCGCGCACGCGCTGCTCGTTCGTCGTGCCGAGCACGACCTGCATGCCCGCCGGGTGGCGGGTGATCCAGGCGGTGGCCACGGCGATCGCCGGGACCCCGTACGTCGCTGCGAGCCGGTCGATGACGGCGTTCAGCTCGGGGTAGGCCGGGTTGTCGAGGAAGACGCCGGTGAAGAACCCCGCCTGGAAGGGCGACCAGGCCTGGACGGTGATGTCGTTCAGGCGGCAGTAGTCGAGGATGCCGGCGTCGCGCATGACGGACTGGTCCTCGCCGACCATGTTGGAGGCGACGCCCTGCGCGATCAGCGGCGCATGGGTGATCGAGAGCTGCAGCTGGTTCGCCACGATCGGCTGGTTCAGCGACTTCTTCAGCAGCTCGATCTGGTACGGCGTCTGGTTCGAGACGCCGAAGTGCTTCACCTTGCCGGACGCGTGCAGCTCGTCGAATGCGCGGGCCACCTCATCGGGCTCGACGAGCGCGTCGGGCCGGTGCAGGAGCAGCACGTCGACGTAGTCGGTGCGCAGCGCCTTCAGCGAGCCCTCGACCGAGGCGATCAGGTGCTCGTACGAGAAGTCGAAGTAGGGGCCGTCCGGGACGATGCCCGCTTTGGTCTGCAGGACGACCTGCTCGCGCTCCGACGGGGTCAGCGCCATCGCCTCGGCGAAGCGCTCCTCGCAGCGGTGCAGCTCGCCGCCGTACACGTCGGCATGGTCGAAGAAGTCGATGCCGGAGTCGCGGGCGGCGCCGACGAGGCCGCGGATCGCCTCGTCGCTCATCTCGGGGATGCGCATGAGGCCGAGGACGACGTTCGGGGAGTCGACACCGGAGGTGCCGAGGGGGACGTGCTTCACAGGGAGTGCTCCTTCGCTGGATACCTCGTCCACGGTAGGCGCCCCGCCTGGGCGCCGTCCAACAGGGGGTGCTGGTGCGATTCATCCGGCGGAGTGGTGAATCGGCGGAGGGCGTCGAGGATGCCGGACGAAGGTGGCGCCGCGACCCCGATTCCGCGGCAGGGAGGGAGTCCTTCGTCGTTCGTCCTGAGTTCTGAACGGCTTGTCCGCGCATCGCGACGGTGGAAGGCTGCCGCCATGACGATCGAGGTGCGCGCAGCCACCGTCTTCGACGACCTGGCGACGATGGTCGGCCCGAAGCGCCCCGACGCGAGCGTGTGCTGGTGCCTGAGCTACCGGCTCCGCTCCTCCGTCGAGAACCGGGCTCTCGCCGGTCCCGCTCGCGGCGCCCGGGTGCGGGAGCTCGTCGCGGAGGATCCTCCGCCCGGCGTCCTCGCGTACGACGGCGACGAGGTGGTCGGCTGGGCGGCGGTGCACCCCCGGGCCGACACGAGCTACTCGACGAACCGGCGCATCCCGCACGTGGACGCCCTCGACGTGTGGAGCGTGTGGTGCCTGCGCGTGCGGCCCGGCTTCCGCGGGCGCGGGATCTCGCATCCGCTGCTCGAGGGCGCCGTCGAGTTCGCCCGAGCCCACGGGGCACCGGCGACCGAGGGCTACCCGGTCGACAACGCCGGTGCGGAGGTCGACCGGACGATGGCGTACGTCGGCACGCGCTCGCTGTTCGAGCGCGCCGGCTTCGAGAAGGCCGCGGACACGACCTCGGTGCTCGACGGCTTCCCCCGGGTGCTGATGCGCCTGGCCCTCTGAGGCGCGCACGACGGCCGCTCCGGCCCCGCTCCGCGAGACACCGACGTGCCGCGCGAGGCGCCGCTGACAGGACGGCGCCTCGGCGACAGGGCGGCGCCTCGCCGGGTGCGGTGACCCGGCGCCCGCCCGCCGCCCGGAGATGAGGAACGGCCCCTCACCCGCGAGGGGAGGGGCCGTTCGCCGTGGAGGCCTGGACGTGGTGTCGACGCCTAGAAGTCCCAGTCCTCGTCCTCGGTGTTCACGGCCTTGCCGATCACGTAGGAGGAGCCGGAGCCCGAGAAGAAGTCGTGGTTCTCGTCCGCGTTGGGCGAGAGGGCCGACAGGATCGCGGGGTTCACATCGGTGACCTGCTTGGGGAACATCGGCTCGTAGCCGAGGTTCATCAGCGCCTTGTTGGCGTTGTAGTGCAGGAACTTCTTGACGTCCTCGGTCAGGCCGAGCTGGTCGTAGAGGTCCTGCGTGTACTGCGCCTCGTTGTCGTAGAGCTCGTAGAGCAGCGAGAACGTGTAGTCCTTGATCTCGTCGCGCTTGGCCTGGTCGACCCGCTCGAGTCCCTTCTGGAACTTGTAGCCGATGTAGTAGCCGTGCACGGCCTCGTCGCGGATGATCAGGCGCACGAGGTCGGCCGTGTTGGTGAGCTTGGCACGCGAGGACCAGTACATCGGCAGGTAGAAGCCCGAGTAGAAGAGGAAGGACTCCAGCAGCGTGGAGGCGACCTTCCGCTTCAGCGGGTCGTCGCCGCGGTAGTAGTCCATCACGATGGACGCCTTCTTCTGCAGGTTCGGGTTCTCCATCGACCAGCGGAAGGCCTCGTCGATGTCCTGGGTGTTCGACAGGGTCGAGAACACCGAGGAGTACGACTTGGCGTGGACCGACTCCATGAACGCGATGTTCGTGTAGACGGCCTCCTCGTGAGGCGTGATCGCGTCCGGGATGAGCGAGACGGCGCCGACGGTGCCCTGCACGGTGTCGAGCAGGGTGAGCCCGGTGAACACGCGCATGGTGAGCTGCTGCTCCTGGTGCGTGAGCGTGTTCCACGACTGGATGTCGTTCGACAGCGGGACCTTCTCGGGCAGCCAGAAGTTGCTCGTGAGGCGGTTCCACACCTCGACGTCCTTGTCGTCCTGGATCCGGTTCCAGTTGATCGCCTGGACGGAGTCGACGAGCTTGAGCTTCTCGGGGGGAGTCATGATTCCTTCTCGCTGCTGCGGATGGGTCGTGCGGAGGGGGGTGGGGCTGCGTGCTCTAGAGCATGCACGAGACGCACTGGTCGAGCTCGGTGCCCTCGAGCGCCAGCTGACGGATGCGGATGTAGTAGATCGTCTTGATGCCCTTGCGCCAGGCGTAGATCTGAGCGCGGTTGACGTCGCGGGTGGTCGCCGTGTCCTTGAAGAAGAGCGTGAGCGAGAGGCCCTGGTCGACGTGCTGCGTGGCGGCGGCGTAGGTGTCGATGATCTTCTCGTAGCCGATCTCGTACGCGTCCTGGTAGTACTCCAGGTTGTCGTTCGTCATGAACGGCGCCGGGTAGTAGACGCGGCCGAGCTTGCCCTCCTTGCGGATCTCGATCTTCGACGCGATCGGGTGGATCGAGGACGTCGAGTTGTTGATGTACGAGATCGAGCCGGTCGGCGGGACGGCCTGCAGGTTCTGGTTGTAGATGCCGTGCTCCATGACCGAGGCCTTGAGCGCACGCCAGTCGTCCTGGGTGGGGACCGCGATGCCCGAGTCGGCGAAGAGGCGGGAGACGCGCTCGGTGGCCGGCGTCCACTCCTTCTCCGTGTAGGTGTCGAAGAACTCACCCGAGGCGTACTTCGAGTCGGCGAAGCCCTCGAAGGTGGTGCCGCGCTCGATGGAGAGGTTGTTGGAGGCGCGCAGGGCGTGGAACAGCACCGAGTAGAAGTAGATGTTGGTGAAGTCGATGCCCTCCTCGGATCCGTAGTGGATCCGCTCGCGGGCGAGGTAGCCGTGCAGGTTCATCTGGCCGAGGCCGATGGCGTGCGACTTGTCGTTGCCGTCCTCGATCGAGCGGACCGAGGTGATGTGCGACTGGTCGGACACCGAGGTGAGGCCGCGGATAGCGGTCTCGATGGTGCGGCCGAAGTCGGGCGAGTCCATCGTCAGCGCGATGTTCAGCGAGCCGAGGTTGCAGGAGATGTCCTTGCCGATCTGCGCATAGGAGAGGTCCTCGTTGTAGGTCGTCGGAGTGTTGACCTGGAGGATCTCGGAGCAGAGGTTGGACATGTTGATGCGGCCCTTGATCGGGTTCGCCTGGTTCACCGTGTCCTCGAACACGATGTAGGGGTAGCCCGACTCGAACTGGATCTCGGCGATGGTCTGGAAGAACTCGCGCGCCGAGATCTTGGTCTTCTTGATGCGCGGGTCGTCGACCATCTCGCGGTACTTCTCCGAGAGGGAGATGTCGCCGAAGGGGATGCCGTAGACGCGCTCGACGTCGTAGGGCGAGAAGAGGTACATGTCCTCGTTGTTCTTCGCGAGCTCGAACGTGATGTCGGGCACGACGACGCCGAGGGAGAGCGTCTTGATGCGGATCTTCTCGTCGGCGTTCTCGCGCTTGGTGTCGAGGAAGCGGAGGATGTCGGGGTGGTGCGCCGAGAGGTACACCGCTCCCGCGCCCTGGCGCGCGCCGAGCTGGTTGGCGTAGCTGAAGCTGTCCTCGAGGAGCTTCATCACGGGGATGATGCCCGAGGACTGGTTCTCGATCTGCTTGATCGGGGCGCCGGCCTCGCGGATGTTCGAGAGCGAGAGGGCGACGCCGCCGCCGCGCTTGGAGAGCTGGAGCGCGGAGTTGATGCCGCGGGCGATCGACTCCATGTTGTCCTCGATGCGCAGCAGGAAGCAGGAGACGAGCTCGCCGCGCTGGGCCTTGCCTGTGTTGAGGAAGGTCGGGGTCGCGGGCTGGAAGCGGCCGGCGACGATCTCCTCGACGAGGGCGGTCGCGAGCGTCTCGTCGCCCTGGGCGAGGCCGAGGGCGGTCATCACGACGCGGTCCTCGAAGCGCTCGAGGTAGCGCTTCCCGTCGAACGTCTTGAGCGTGTACGAGGTGTAGTACTTGAACGCGCCGAGGAAGGTCGCGAAGCGGAACTTCTTCGAGTACGCCAGGTCGTTGAGCTGCTGGATGAACTCGAACGAGTACTGGTCGAGCACGGCCTGCTCGTAGTACTCCTTCTCGACCAGGTAGTCGAGGCGCTCCTTGAGCGTGTGGAAGAACACCGTGTTCTGGTTGACGTGCTGCAGGAAGAACTCGCGAGCGGCCTCGCGGTCCTTGTCGAACTGGATCTCTCCGTTCGGGCCGTAGAGGTTCAGCATCGCGTTGAGCGAGTGGTAGTCCATCTGTGCGGCGTCGCGGGGAGCGTCGATCACTGCTGCGTCCAAAACGTGTCCAATCCTTCGTCGACGGCGCGGACGTCGTCGGGTGTTCCGAATACTTCGAATCGATAGAGGTGCGGCACCTCGCACTTGCGGGCGATGATGTCGCCGGCGAGGCAGTACGCCTCGCCGAAGTTCGTGTTGCCGGCGCCGATGACGCCGCGGATCAGGGAGCGGTTGCACGGATCGTTGAGGAACCGGATGACCTGCTTGGGGACCGCTCCTCCGCCGTTGCCGCCGCCGTAGGTGGGGAGGACGAGCACGTACGGCTCGTGGACGTGGAGCGTGTCGAGGGCGGCTCCGTCGCGACGGGCGTGGAGCGGGATGCGCTGCGCCGGCCGTCCGAGCTTCTCGATGAACCGGTGCGTGTTCCCCGAGCTGCTGGAGAAGTACACGAGCCCGCTCATCCTTCGGCCCCTCTCCCCGTCAGCTGCTGTTCTCGGTCCCGCCTCCGAGGCGGCTGCGCGGTGAGCCGCAAGGCGGAGGAGGAAGCCGCAGCGGCGCTACGGCGCCCGCCGACGACGCTGCGGATCGCCGTCCGTGCGCCTCAGAGGGTCGCGATCTTGTCGGGGCGGAAGCCGGACCAGTGGTCGTCGTCCGTGATGACGACCGGCGCCTGGAGGTAGCCGAGGGCCTTGACGGCCTCGAGGGCCTTCTCGTCCACGGAGAGGTCGAACACCTCGTAGTCGATGCCCTTGCTGTCGAGGGCGCGGTACGTCGCGGTGCACTGGACGCAGGAGGGCTTGGTGTAGACCGTCACAGCCATGGGTGTCGCCTTTCGGAGGGGGTGTCCCGGTGCCGCTCCCCGACCGGCGGCTCTCGATGCGGGCGGGGTCGGAGGGTGGTCCGGGTGAGTTCTGGGTGCCGGTGGGGCTCTCGCTCCGACCTGCTCAGCAATACTACATATAGGGGGCGGGCCGGTGTCAGCCCACTAGACGTAGTAGTTACAGCCGTGTAGTTATCCACCGGTTCCTCCCCGTTCATCCACAGGCCGGAGCCCGTGGAACCGCGGAAGGACGCGGATCCGGACGAACCATCCACAGGTGTGGACAGAAGGATCCCGTTCACTGTGTACAACGCGCCACGGCGTGTCGGCATGCCCGACCGGTGGGGTCCGCGCGGCGGCTCGACCACAAGATGTGGTGGTCGGATCGCATCGCGGGGCATGCCCGGACGGTACGCCCGACCACCGACACCGCGAACGGTCAGAGGAGTTGCGCGGCCCACTCCCGGGCGACGGCGCGCAGGTGCGGGAACGGGTCCGCGAGGGCCGCGGACGAGGAGCCCGCCGCCTCCGTCAGCGACACCGCCGCGGTGAAGCCGGGAGTCGGCGCCGCGATCGCCCCGGCGACGAGGAGCGTCCGCGCCCCGGCCGCCTCGGCGAGCGCGAGGACGTGCACCGGGACCTTGCCGGCGGCGGACTGCGCGTCGAAGCGCCCCTCCCCCGTGATGACGACGTCCGCGCCCGCGAGGAGCGCCGGGAGCCCGATCGCCCGTCCGACGGCGTCGGCGCCGGAGGTCGGGCGCGCGCCCCAGGCGAGCAGCCCGAAGCCCGTCCCGCCCGCCGCCCCGGAGCCCGGCGCATCGGGATCCGCGTCCAGGTGCGCAGCGAGACGGCGGAGGCCGCTCTCGAGGAGGAGGACGTCCTCGGGGCCGGCCCCCTTCTGCGGTCCGAAGACGCGGGCCGCCCCGGAGTCGCCGAGCAGCGGGGTCGCGACGTCGCTGAGCACGACCGCGCCTCCGGGCGGCAGAGGACGCAGCGCGCGGAGGTCGGCGGCGGCGAGCGCGGGCAGCGCACCGCCTCCCTCGCCGAGGTCGCGGCCGGAGGCGGTGGAGAAGCGTGCGCCGAGCTCGCGGAGCGCTCCGACTCCGCCGTCGGTCGAGGCGCTGCCGCCGATCGCCAGCAGCAGGGCGTGCGCCCCCGCGTCGAGGGCGGCGGCGATCGCGCGGCCGAAGCCGCGCGTGTGCGCGGTGAGCGGTCGGAGCGGGTCGAGCAGCGTGATGCCGCTCGTGGAGGCGAGCTCGACGACGGCTGTCCCGTCGGGGAGCAGCAGCCCCCAGGCGCGGACCGGCCGGGAGTCCGGGCCGGGCACGACGACCGGCAGCCGCTGCGACCCCGGGACCGCGAGCGCGAAGGCCTCGACCGTGCCCTCTCCCCCGTCGGCCATCGGCGCGAGGACGATCTCGTCCCCCGCGCGCGCAGCGCTCCAGCCCTCGGCGATCGCCCGCGCGACCTCGACCGCGCTCGCCGACCCCTTGAAGGAGTCGGGCGCGACGACGACCCTCAGCCTGCCCACGCGCTCAGTGTGGCACCGCGCCCGGCGCGGCCTCGAACGGTCGCCCGTCCGCGACCTTGGTCGCGTCGCTCCCGTCGCGCGTCCACTCGTGGTGAGCGGCGTGTGCCGAACGAGCGGAGTCGCGGCCTCCTGCGATGGACGCCTGGAGCCGCGCCAACGGGCGCGGAGAGGGCCGCAGCCGCATCGCGTTGCCACTCAGAGCGGGGTCGCGAGCCGGTAGCCGCGCTTGATCACCGTCGCCACGAGCCGCGGTTCGGGGAGGGCCTGACGGAGGCGGCTGATAGCGACGTCGACCGCGTGGTCGTCGAGAGCCTCCGGCGCGGAGGCCGCGAGGACGTGACGCGCGACGGTCGCGCCCTCGGCGGCGACGAGAGTCCGGAACAGCGCGAGCGCGACCGGGGTCAGCGCCACCCGGGTCCCGGCCAGGACGGCGTGCCGGCCTCGGAGCTCGAGAGTGCCGAAGGCCGTCTCGATGCGGGGCGACGCCTGCTCGAGGTGCTCGCAGGTCAGGCGGATGAGCGCACCCATCCGGAACCGGTCCGGCACGACCGGGAGAATCCCTGCCTCGACCAGGGGTGCTGCGGTCACGGGGCCGACGGCGGCGGCGACCACCGTCTCGCGGAAGGCCGCCTGGAGGTCGTCGAGGCGGCCCGCGGCCTCCGCGACCGTGAAGAGCGCCTCCACCGCCGGCGCGCTGGTGAAGGTGACGGCGTCGATGCCCCCTCCGCAGACCGCGTCGATCAGCCGCAGCACCCGGGCGGAGTCCTCGTGCACGCTCCAGCGGTAGGGCGCGGCCGTGAGCACCCGGGCGCCGGCGTCGCGGAGACGCTGCAGCTGAGCCGGGTCGGTGAATCCGTGCAGCTGCACCGCGATCGTGCGGCCGGCGACGCCCTCGCGCAGGGCCAGGTCGACGAGGGAGGTGGTCGTCTCGCGCTCGCTCATCCCGTGGTCGTCGAGACCCGCCGCACGGATCGCTCCGCGCGCCTTGGGTCCTCGGACGAGGATCCGCGCGGAGGACAGCGCGTCGGCCAGCTCGATCCCCGCGGCGTCCGCGGCCTCGAGCCAGCGCCGCAGGCCGTAGGAGGTGGTGGCGAGGAGCACGTCGGGACGGGCGGCGACGATGGCGCGGGTCTCCTCCTCGAGCGCGCCCTCGGTGTCGACGCCGCGCATGCGGATGGTGGGGGCGTGCGTGACGGCGGCACCGCGGCGCTCGAACGCGGCGATCAGGTCCTCGGAGCGGCGGTCGGAGGTGACCCCGATGCGGAAGCCGTCCAGCTGGTCGGGTCGGAACCCCACGGCGGCGTCGGGATCGGTGCCGGTCATGCTCGGCCCTCTCGGGGTCTCACGCGGTCAGTGCATCGACCGCTCGGGCGATGCTCTCGGGGTCCCCCGCATCATGGCACGCGGCCTGCCGGACCACCTCGCCGATGACGATCACGGCGGGCGAGCGCGGTGCCAGCTCGGCGAGCAGGCCGAGCACTCCGCCGACCGACGAGACCGTCGTGCGCTGGTCGCGCGACCAGCCCCGCTCGACGATCGCGAGGGGCGTGTCGGCGCGCATCCCCGCGCGCTGCAGCCCGGCGACGAGGTGCGGGAGGGTGTTCACGCCCATCAGCACCACGATCGTCCCGCCCAGCCCGGCCAGATGGCCGAGCTCCTGCTCGCTGAACGGCGCATGGCCCGAGACCACGGTGAAGGCCCTGCTGACCTCGCGATGGGTGACCGGGATCCCGGCGGCGGCGGGCACTGAGATCGCGCTGGTCACTCCGGGGACGACCGTGGAGCCGACGCCGGCCAGCCGGCACGCGCGCACCTCCTCCGACCCGCGGCCGAACACGAACGGATCGCCGCCCTTCAGGCGCACGACGTCCAGACCCGCGAGGGCCCGCTCGATCATCAGCCGCTCGATCTCGTGCTGCGGCACCGCGTGATGACCCGGCGTCTTGCCGACGTCGATCAGCTCGGCGCCGGGCGCCCACTCGGCCAGGCCCTCGTGCGGACCGAGCCGGTCGTAGAGCACCACGTCCGCGTCGCGGAGGGCGCGGCGGGCGGCGAGGGTCATCAGATCCGGATCGCCGGGGCCGCCGCCGACGATGCTGACGTGCCCGACCGGCCGGGTCGGCGCGGGGGCCTCGTCGACGATCCAGGGGCAGAGCTCGGCCGCCGCTGCTCGGAGCGGCGCCGGCCCCTCCACCCACACGATCAGGGCCGGGGGCGCCGGGGTGAGCGCGTCCTCCGCCTCGTGCCGCTCGACGAGTGCGCCGGCGGCTCGGTAGCGGGCGAGCACGCGGCGGGTCCCGGAGGCGGTGCCGATCACGAGCACACGGCGTCCGGCGAGGTCGAGGGAGAGCTGCATCACGAGTCCGATCCGATCCCGGCCGGACCGACGGGGATCCTCGGCCCCGCGACCAGCACGGGTCCGTCCGGTCTCTCGTCCCGGCCGGCGGGCCGGACCTGCCCGCGCTCGCGCACGGTCGCGACGCGCGGATCCGCGGTGTCCGGGGCGTTCACGAAGGAGCGGAAGCGGCGGAGCCGGTCGGGATCGGCGAGGGTCGCCGCCCACTCGTCGACGTAGGTGTCGACGTGCGTGGCCATGGCGGCCTCCAGCTCGGCGGCGATGCCGAGCGAGTCCTCGCAGACCACCTCGCGCACGTGCTCGAGTCCGCCGGGGAGCTCCTCCTGCCAGCGGGCGGTGCGCTGGAGCCGCTCGGCCGTGCGCACGTAGTACATGACGTAGCGGTCGATGTAGCGCACCAGGGTCTCGTCGTCGAGGTCCTGCGCGAGCAGCTGGGCGTGCGCCGGCTGGTAGCCGCCGTTGCCGCCGACGTAGAGGTTCCAGCCGAGGTCGCTCGCGATGACGCCGATGTCCTTCCCCCGCGCCTCGGCGCACTCGCGGGCGCAGCCGCTGACCCCGAGCTTGAACTTGTGCGGCGAGCGGAGACCCCGGTACCGCTCCTCGAGGAAGACCGCCATCCCGACCGCGTCCTGGACTCCGAAGCGGCACCAGGTCGATCCGACGCACGACTTGACCGTGCGCAGCGACTTGCCGTACGCCTGACCCGACTCGAAGCCGGCGTCGACGAGGAGGCGCCAGATCTCGGGCAGCTGCTCGAGGCGGGCGCCGAACATGTCGATCCGCTGCCCGCCGGTGATCTTCGTGTAGAGGCCGTACTGCTCGGCGACCTCGGCGATCACCTTGAGCTTCGCCGGCGTGATCTCGCCCCCGGGGATCCGCGGGACGACGGAGTAGGTGCCGTCCTTCTGCATGTTGGCCAGGGCGCGGTCGTTGGTGTCCTGCAGCGGCGCCTGGCCGCCGTCGAGGATGTAGGCGTTCGTCTGGGTGGCGAGGACGGAGGCGATCACCGGCTTGCAGACGTCGCAGCCCAGCCCGGAGCCGAAGCGCTCCATCACCTGCTCGGCCGAGTGCAGCCCGAGGATGCGGACCGACTCGAACAGCTCGCTGCGGCTGAGCGCCACGTGCTCGCAGAGGGCGCGGGAGACCTCGACGCCCGCACGGATCAGCTCCGTGTCGAGCAGCTTCTTCACCAGGGGCACGCACGATCCGCACTGGGTGCCCGCGCGGGTGCAGGCCTTGAGCGGCCCCAGCTCGGTGCACCCCTCGCCGATCGCGTGGCGGACCTCGCCGACCGAGACGTTGTTGCACGAGCAGACCTGGGCGTCGTCCGGAAGGTCGCCCGAGGGCGCCTCCGCCCCCGCCGCCGCGAGGTAGGCGCCGGGCTCGGCCGGCAGCTCGCGCCCCAGCAGCGGGCGGAGGGAGGAGTAGGGGCCCGCGTCGCCGACGAACATCCCGCCGAGCAGCGTGCGCGCATCGTCCGAGACGACGACCTTCTGGTAGAGACCGCGGGCCGGATCGGCGTAGACGACCTCGAGCGCTCCCTCCGTGGTGCCGAGGGCGTCGCCGAAGCTGGCGACCTCCACGCCCGAGAGCTTGAGCTTGGTGGCGTCGTCGACCCCCGGGAAGGTCGCGTCGCCGCCGAGGATCCGGTCGGCGACCACCTCCGCCATCGCGTTGGCGGGTGCGACGAGCCCGACCGTGCGGCCGGCGATCGCGGCGACCTCGCCGATGGCCCAGACTCCCGCCCTGCTGGTGCGGCAGGCCTCGTCGACGGCCACGCCTCCGCGCGGTGCGACCTCGATCCCGACCGCTCGGGCGAGCTCGTCGCGCGCCGTGATCCCGATGGAGAAGACCACGAGATCGGCGCTGATGCTGCTGCCGTCGGTCAGCGCGACGCCGAGCACGGTCCCCGTCGGCGAGGTGAGGATCGCGGTGGGCCGGTTGCCGAGGTGCAGCGCGATCCCCTGCGCCGAGATGATGCGGCCGAGGGCCTGCCCGGCGCCCTCGTCGAGCTGCGCGCTCATCAGCCAGCGGCCGGAGTGGACGAGGGCGGTGCGCGCACCGAGCCGGTGCGCGCCTCCCGCCGCCTCGAGGCCGAGCAGACCGCCGCCGACCACGACCACGATCGCGGGGCGTCCGCGCCGGGCGCGGAACGCGGCGAGCTCGGCGACGAGCCCGTCCACGTCCTCGAGCGTGCGGTAGACGCGGCCGTGCTCGGCGCCCTCGATCGGCGGGACCGTGGCGGAGGAGCCCGTCGCCAGGACGATCTCGTCGCCCTCGAGGGAGCGGCCGTCCGCGAGCTCGACGCGCAGGCGGTCGGGATCGATCGCGACGACACGGGAGGAGGTGATCAGCCGCGCCGACTCCCACAGAGCGCCGTCGCCCAGAGTCAGGTCGTGCTCGCCGTCGAGGCGCTTCGAGAGTGCGACGCGGTCGTAGGGACGGTGCACCTCCTCGCCGAGGACGGTGATCTCCAGCGCCTGGTCGCCGGCCCGGGCGACGAGCGCGTCGACCAGGCGGTGCGCGGCGGGTCCCGCTCCGACGACGAGCACGCGTCGGGGCCGGGCGGCGGGGTTCGCTCCAGGAGTCATGACGTCCACCGTAGGGACGGCCCGTTTCCCCGCCGTTGCCCCTGTGTAACAGCGTGTGACGCGCGCCTCTCGGCGAGCGCCGCAGGCCGTGAGGGCTTCGTTACGCCCGTGACACCGGAGGCGTGCTCGCACGAAACGCGCGATCCCTACCGTTGCCTCATCGCGTCCGACCGGATGCGGTGGCCCACCCGCAGGAAGAAGGCGCAGCGATGACCCTCCTCGATCGGCTCGCCCCCGCGACCGCCACCACCTGGGTGCCGGTCTGCGCCGTCGGCGACCTCGAGCCGCTCTGGGGCGAGGCCGCCCTGGTCGGCGGTGTGCAGCTCGCCCTGTTCCTCCTGCCCGACGGGCGGGTGCGGGCCGTCTCGAACCTCGACCCCGCGACCGGCGCCGCCGTGCTCTCACGCGGCATCGTCGGCTCGCGTCTGGTCGACGGGGTGCAGCGGCCCACGATCGCCTCCCCCCTGCACAAGGACGTCTTCGACCTCGAGACCGGCGCCTGCTTCACACGAGCGGAGCTGCACCTCGCCACCTGGCAGGTGCGCGAGAGCGACGGCACGATCGAGGTCGCCCAGCGGACCGCTCTGGTCGCCGCGTCCCACGGGACCTCCGACGACGACGGGAGGCGTGCCGTCGCCGCGCTGGTCGAGGCGGTCCGCCGGGCCAACCCGGCGCTGGACGTGCTCGACTCCTTCGTCGACGTGCAGCAGCCCGACGTCCCCGCGACCCTGGGTTCTCTCGAGCCGGGCCGGCCGGCGGTGGTCGTGCCGCTGCTGCTCTCGGCCGGCTACCACGTGCACGTCGACCTCGCCGAGGCCGCGGCGGAGGCGGAGCGGCCGGTGCGGGTCTCGGGCGCGCTCGGACCCGATCCCCGCCTGGCGCGCGTGCTCGCCCGCCGGCTCCACGAGGCAGGGCTCGACGACGGCGACCGCGTCGTGCTCGCCGCTGCCGGCTCGAGCGACGCCGGTGCCGTCGCGGACTGCTGGACCACCGGCCGCCTCCTCGCCGCCGAGCTCGGCCGCGAGGTGAGCACCTCGTTCATCTCGGCCGCCGAGCCGCGGATCGCGGAGGCGGTCGCCGCCGAGCGCGCCGCCCACCCCGGCGCGCGCGTCGTGGTCGCCACCTACCTGCTCGCGCCCGGCTACTTCGCCGGCCTGGCCGCCTCCGCGGGGGCCGACCTCGCCTCCGCTCCCCTCCTCACCGCCGTCGATCCGCCCGCCCGCGAGCTGGTCGACATCGTCTCGGAGCTGTTCGGGCGCAACGCCTGACGCCTCCTCCCCGCACCACCACCGCTCCACCTCCCCGTCCCGAGCGCGCCCTCGCGCGCGCCGCCCACCCTCCGGAGGACCACGATGACTGCTGCACCCCCGACCACCGTCCCCACGACCGCCGCCACATCCACCGGCATCATCCGACGGCCGGGCCGCTGGATCGACGGCTGGAACCCCGAGGACCCCGCCCAGTGGGAGGCGGAGGGACGCTCCGTCGCCGCTCGCAATCTGAGGTGGTCGATCTTCGCCGAGTTCCTCGGCTTCGTCGTCTGGCAGCTCTGGTCGGTCGTCGTCGTCTCGCTGCCGGCGGCCGGGTTCGCCTTCGACACCGGGCAGATCTTCTGGCTCATCTCGATGCCGAGCCTCGTCGGCGCCACCCTGCGGATCCCGTACACGTTCATGGTCCCCCGCTTCGGCGGCCGCAACTGGACGATCGTGTCGGCGGGCCTCCTGCTGATCCCGAGCGTCGGACTCGGCATCGCGGTCTCGAATCCGGAGACCCCGTTCGGCGTCATGCTCCTGGTGGCCGCGCTCGCCGGCTTCGGCGGCGGCAACTTCGCCAGCTCGATGGCGAACATCACCTTCTTCTACCCGCACGCGCAGAAGGGCTGGGCTCTGGGGCTCAACGCCGCGGGCGGCAACCTGGGCGCCTCCGTCGCGCAGCTCGTCGTGCCGATCGCGATCACCGTCGGCGCCGCGGCCACGCTGAACCTGCCGATCGCCGGCTTCCTCTGGGTCCCCCTGATCGTCGTGGCGATGATCGGCGCCGCCAAGCGCATGGACAACCTCTCGACCGCGAAGTCCGACGTCGCCGCCTCCCTCGCCGCGCTCCGCGAGCCGCACCTCTGGCTGCTGGCCGTGCTCTACATCGGCACCTTCGGGTCCTTCATCGGATTCGCCGGCGTGTTCCCGAAGCTCATCGCCGACACCTTCCCCGAGTTCTCCGGCTTCGCCGTCGGCTCGGCGACGGTCGGCCTCGCGTTCCTCGGCTCCCTGGTGGGCTCGCTGTCCCGCCCCTCCGGCGGCCGTCTGGCCGACCGCTTCGGCGGAGCGCCTGTCACGGTCCTCGCCTTCGTCGCCATGGGCGCCGGGATCCTCGGCGTGATCGCGACACTGCCGCTCGGCAGCTTCTGGCTCTTCCTCGCCTGCTTCCTCGTGCTCTTCTCGGCGGCCGGCATCGGCAACGGCGCGACCTACCGCATGATCCCCACGGTGTTCGCCCTCCGCGCCCGCCAGCGCGGTGACGACGGCATCGGTGCCCAGCGCACGTCCGCCGCGGCGCTCGGCCTGATCTCGGCGATCGGCGCCTACGGCGGCTTCGTGATCCCCCAGCTGCTCGGCTTCTCCAAGACCGAGTTCGGCGACTACACCACGGCGCTGGGCTGGTTCGTCGGCGCCTATGCGGTGATGCTCGCGATCACGGCCGGCGTCTACCTCCGCCTCGCCGCGAAGACGGGGACCCGGATCTGACGATGAGCGCACCCGCCCCGACCGACTCCCACTGCCCGTACTGCGCCCTGCAGTGCGCGATGACGCTGACACCCGCGGCGGGCCCCGTGCCCCTGGCGGTCGAGGGGAGGGAGTTCCCGACGAACCGGGGCGGGCTCTGCGCCAAGGGCTGGACCTCCGTCGAGCTGCTGGCGAGCGGACAGCGACTGGTCTCCCCGCTGCTGCGCGGCGCCGACGGCGTCCTCGCGGAGGCGTCGTGGGAGGAGGCGCTCGACGCGGTCGCCGCGGCGGTGCGCGGCGTCCGGGCGCGGCACGGCGCCGACGCGGTGGCCGTCTTCGGCGGCGGGGGCCTCACCAATGAGAAGGCCTACCAGCTCGGGAAGTTCGCTCGAATCGCTCTCGGCACCTCCCGGATCGACTACAACGGCCGCTTCTGCATGTCCTCGGCCGCGGCGGCCGGCAACCGCGCCTTCGGCGTCGATCGCGGACTGCCGTTCCCGGTGTCCGACCTCGACGACGCCGACACGATCCTGCTCCTGGGCTCGAACGTCGCCGCGACGATGCCGCCGCTGCTCGCCCACTTCGCCGGTGCCCGCTCGCGGGGCGGCCTGGTGGTCGTCGACCCGCGCCGCTCGGCCACCGCGCGGCTGACGGAGGACGGCGCCGGCACGCATCTGCAGCCCGCTCCCGGGACGGATCTGCCGCTCCTGCTCGGGCTGATCCACCTGGTCTTCGCCGAGGGCCTCGCCGACACCGCCTACCTCGCCGCGCGCACGACCGGCGCCGAGGCGGTGCGCCGCAGCGTCTCGGCGTGGTGGCCGGAGCGCACGTCCGCGGTCACGGGCGTGCCGACCACGCTCCTCCGCTCCCTCGCGCGCCGGCTCGCCGCGGGGCGGTCGTTCGTGCTGACCGGCCGCGGGGTCGAGCAGCACGTCGACGGCACCGACACCGCGACCGCCGCGATCAACCTCGCTCTCGTGCTCGGCCTGGTGGGTCGCGAGGGGTCGGGGTACGGCACGCTCACCGGTCAGGGCAACGGCCAGGGCGGACGCGAGCACGGCCAGAAGGCCGATCAGCTCCCGGGGTACCGCTCCATCCGCGATCCGGAGGCGCGGCGCCACGTCGCCGCCGTCTGGGACGTGACGCCCGAATCGATCCCCGGCCCGGGCCTGCCCGCCACCGCCCTGCTCGCCGAGCTCGGACGCTCCGTGCACTGCCTGCTGGTGCACGGCTCCAACGTGGTCGTCTCGGCTCCGGACGCCGACGCCGTCCGCGCCGGGCTCGAGGCCCTGGACACGCTGGTCGTCTGCGACTTCTTCCTCTCCGAGACCGCCGCGCTGGCCGATGTGGTGCTCCCGGTGCCGCAGTGGGCGGAGGAGGAGGGCACGATGACCTCGCTCGAGGGCCGGGTGCTCCGCCGCCGCCGGGCGATCGACCCGCCGGCGGGAGTGCGCAGCGAGCTCTGGATCATGAGCGAACTGGCGCGCCGTCTCGACGCCCCCTCGAGCTGGTCGACCGTCCCCGCGGAGGTGTTCGACGAGCTGGCCCGCGCGTCCGCGGGAGGCGTGGCCGACTACTCCGGCCTCTCGCACGCCCTGCTCGACACCGGGATCGCCGCCCACTGGCCCTACCCAGCGGGCGGCACGGGGACGCCGCGCCTCTTCGCTGAGCGCTTCGGGCACCCCGACGGCCGGGCGCGCCTGGTCGCCGTCATCCCCGCCGTCCCCGTCGTCGTGGACCGCGGCGAGGAGCTGACCCTGGTGACCGGCCGCTACCTCCAGCAGTACCAGTCGGGCACCCAGACCCGGCGGGTCGCGGAGCTCGATGCGGCCCGCCCCGAGGCTCGGCTCGAGATCCACCCGGCGACCGCCTCCCGGCTCGGCGTCCGCGACGGAGCACCTGTGGCGATCGGGAACGCGCGCGGCGTGGTCCGCGCCCGCGCGAGCGTCACCGCGGACATCCGCCACGACACGGTGTTCCTGCCCTTCCACTACGCGGGTGAGCAGTGCGCGAACCTCCTCACCGAGGCCGTCGTGGACCCGGTGTCGTCGATGCCCGAGTTCAAGCGCACGCGGGTCTGGGTCCGCGCGGAAGGGACGGCACATGCCTGAAACACCTCCCGAGCGGATCGTCCTGATCGGCTATGGCCCCGTCGGCTCGCGCTTCGTCGAGGAGCTGCTGCCGGCCGTGCGGGCCGGTCTGGTCGCGCTGACGGTCGTCGGCGCCGAGGGCGACAACCCCTACAACCGTGTCCTGCTCGCGGAGTACGCCGTCGGCCGGGCGACCCGCGAGCGCCTCGACCTCGGCGACCGGACGGCGGCGGAGGCGGCGGGCGTCGTCCTGCGCCTGGGAGCGGCCGTCGTGGGGATCGACCGCGCGCGGAACGTCGTGCGGCTGCACGACGGCGAGCGGCTCCCCTACGACCGCCTCGTCCTGGCGACCGGCGCCCGGGCGAACGTGCCGACCCTGGCCGGGATGGAGCGGGCCCGACGTGAGCGGACGGTGCGCGCCGCCGATCCGGAGTCGCTCGACGCGGGCTCCCGGCCCCTCCCGGAGAGGGTGGTGGCGCTGCGAGACCTGGCCGACGCCCGGGTGGTCCGCGAGGCCGTGCGCTCCGGCGCTCGCCTCGTCGTGCTCGGGGCGGGAGTGCTCGGGATCGAGTTCGCCCTCGCCGCCGCCGAGCAGGGCGCGCAGGTGGTGGTCGTCTTCCACGGCGACATCCCGATGGCCCGCAATCTCGACACGGGCGGGGGGCGGATGCTGGCCGCGGCCGCCCGCGCGGCCGGCGTCGAGATGGTGGCGCACGCCCGGTCCGAGAGCGTCCTGCTCGCGCACGACGACCGCGGCCGTGCGCACTTCCAGGCGCTCGTCTGCGCTGACGGCAAGCAGATCGAGGGGGATCTGCTGGTGCTCTCGTGCGGTGTCGGTGCGCGGGTCGAGCTGGCCGCGGGCGCGGAGCTCGCCGTTTCGACCGGGATCCTGGTCGATGAGCAGCTGCGCAGCTGGAGCGACCCGGACGTCTTCGCGATCGGCGACTGCGCGCACGTCGCCCCCCGCGGCTCGGCCCTGCCCGACGGCCGCGTGCCCGGCGGACCGAGCGGACTGATCGGTCCGGGATGGGAGCAGGCGGACCGGCTCGCAGCGCGGATCCGGGCGGAGGCTGAGGGCCGCTGCGGCGAGGAGCGCGTCCCCGACGCCCGACCGGCGGTCGTGATGCTGAAGGCCGAGGGTGTCGACCTCGTGGCAGGAGGCGACGTGGCCCCGGAGCCGTGGGACCCGCACCGCCCGGGCGAGGAGCACCTCGAGGTGACGCTGTGGGCTGACCCCGCCCGCGGCGGCTACGCCAAGCTCGTGACCGCAGGAGGAGTGCTGCGCGGGTTCGTCTCGGTGGGTCTGCCCCGGGTCGGCGCCGAGCTCAGCCTCCTCTTCGAGCGGGGCTCGGAGCTGCCGGCGGACCGGTCGAGCCTCCTGCGTCTGGACGCCCCGGATGCGGGCGCCGCGGCGACCGGCGATCCGTTCGCCCCCGATGCCACGGTCTGCTGGTGCAACGGCGTGACGGCGGCGGTGATCACCGATGCGGCTGCGGCGGGACACGGGACGGTCGCCTGCGTCGGGCGGGCGACCCGCGCCGGCACGGGCTGCGGCGGCTGCACCGGGCGTATCGCCGAGCTGCTCGCGCGGACGGCGGTCCCCGCCTGATCGCCGCGAGGACCGGGCCTCGCCGCCTCAGCGGTCGAGCGCCTCCGCGAGGCGCCGGGTGACCGCCCGCAGTTCGAGCTCGACCCCGCGGACGCGCTCGTCGAGAGCCGCTGCGGTGTCGGCGGCCTGCTCGGCGGCTGCCGCACCCGCCGCCTCGGACGAGGCGCGGTCGGCCGCGACCGACGCGCTGAGCTCGTCCAGCGCCTCCCGGAGGCCCGCCGACTCGTCGCGCAGCACGGAGACGTCGCCCTGCACCGCGCTCAGCTCGCCGCGGAGCCCGGCCACCTCGTCGCGCAGGGCCGCCGTCTCGGCGCGCAGCTCCTCCGTGCGCAGCCGCGCCTGCTCGAACCAGGGGGCGACCAGCCGGTGCACGGCGTCGCGGAGCACGACGCCGCCGCGGCCGAGCCGGGTGGGCGCGGAGCCGGGGTCCTGGAGGAAGTCGTGGTCAGTGGTCATCGTCGTGGTCCCGTCCGGAGAAGCGGCGGTGGAGCACGTCCATCGCCCGCAGATCCTTGTCCATGATGTCGGCCTCGAGGGTGGTGTCGGCGAGGCGGTCGGCGAGGCCCGGCCGGGAGCGGCGCTCGAGCGAGGCCTCGATCAGCTCGACGGAGCGCTCGAACGAGAGCGGTCCGCGCGCCGCGGCCCGGCCCCGCCGACCGAGCGCCTCGAGGTCCACCGCCCCGCTCGCCACGTCCCGCATCGCCTCGAGGAGCGCCGGGGCGGAGCGGGTGATCTTGATGCAGTCGACGCCGTCGATGAGGAACTCCGCTACTCCGCTGGCCGCCGTCACGATCGGCACGGCGCCCGCCGCGGCCGCCTCGACCGGCGCGACGCCGAACGCCTCTCCGGCCCAGGTCGGGAAGAGGAACGCGTCGGCGCGGCCGTGCGCGGCGAGCACCTCGGCGTGCGGCGTCGCTCCGTGGAACTCGACCAGGCCGGCCAGGCCCGCCTCGTCCGCCCGGGCGCGCCAGCCGTCCACGTCTCCGTCGCCGTAGAGGTCCACGCGGAAGTCGCGGGTCTCCTCCGCGAGAGACGCCGCCGCCTCCAGCACCAGCCCGACGCCCTTGTGCTCGCCGAGCGACGCGGCGAACGTGAACCGGGTGGTCCCGCCCTCGCGGTAGCGCCGCGGCTCCGCGGTGTCGGGGGGAACGGACACTCCGCGCCCGATCACCTCGACCTCGCCCAGGCTCAGCCCGCCGGCCTCGATCGCGTCGACGAGGGAGCGGCTGACCGCGACGATCTCGCCGCGGTCGAAGTGGTCGGGGGCCTGGGCGCCGTAGACGCGGAGCACGCGCTCGGGCAGCCCGTCGACCAGGGCGTTCGGGATGCGGTCGCCGAGGTTCCACATCCACGGCGCCTCCACCGCCCGCAGCAGGTCGATCATCGCGAGGCCGCCGATCCCGAGCAGGTTGAAGGCCACCACGTGGGTCGGCGCGAAGTCGCGCAGCTCCTCGAGCAGGATGCGGGTGTTCTCGAACCGCGAGACGGCGCTCTCGTGGTGCAGCAGCTGAGCGATCTCGCCGCCCGTCTGCGGCAGCGGGAAGTAGGTGCGCAGGCTCAACGTGCGGTGCACCTCGACGCCCGAGGGCTCCGGCGGCAGGTAGGTCGGCGTGGTCAGCACGCGCACGGTGTGGCCGCGGGCCGCCATCGCCTCCGCGACGCGCGCACAGGTCATCTCGTATCCGCCGAGCACCTGGGGCGGATAGAGGTTGCTCACGAACAGCAGGCGCATCAGCGCACCTCCCCTCTCGCGGAGGCGTCCGCCGCGATCCGCGCCGTCACCTCGGGCGTGTAGGCCGCGCGGGCCTGGCGGTCGTTGCCGCCGTCCCAGTAGTTGACGAGGTAGAGCCCGGACTGCTGCGTGCGCGGCACGAACGGGAACAGCTGGGCCCGGGGCTCGATCTGCGCGATCCGGTAACCGGCGTCGACCGCGCGCACGTGCAGCCAGATGTCGTCGGCGTCCGGGGCGATCTCGCGGAACGCCTCCCCGTGCGCGGCGATCTCGCCGAGGAGCGCGGCGGGCAGCAGCTGCCCGGAGACGGAGGTGCCGAAGACGTCGGTCGACGCGCGCGTGTCGGCGACCGGCGTCCAGCTCGTGTACGGAGCCACGGCGCCGTCGACGATCCCCACCCGGTGGGCGCGGTAGCAGAGCACGGTCTCGCGGGGGTAGCGCGAGCGGGCGTCGAGCAGGCCCCTCAGCCAGGTGCGCGGGTACACGATGTCGTCGTCGGAGGTGACGAGGTCGCGCTCCCCCGCCCGGCCCGAGAGCAGGTGCGGGTAGTACTTCGTGTGCACGCGGTAGCCGTCGACCAGGCGGATCTCGACGCCGCGGCGGCGGAGGCGTCGCAGCGGCGCGGGCAGGTCGGCGTGCAGGGCCGGGTCGTCGAGCCAGAGCACCAGGCGCGCGGGCCGGGCGTCGCCGCGGGCGATGGACTCGAGCGCCACGTGGACCCGCTGCAGCCGCTCGCCGTGCGTGGTCATCGTCACCACGACCTCGCCCGCCGGATCGACCGCGGAGCGGCGGGAGAAGCGGTTGGCCAGATCGAGCAGCAGCAGCTCGCGCCGGAGCGCGGGCGAGGGGTGGTCGATCGGCCGGGCGGCGATCACGGCGGCGCGGCGCTCCGAGAGGCGCTGAGGGGCGGAGCAGACGACCCGGGCCGCGGAGCGCAGCCGCGTGCGGGGGCGGACACGACGGCCCAGCGCCGCGAGGCGCGTGCGGGGCCGGACGCGCCGGCCGACGGCGGCGAGAGCGGGATGCATCGGTCCAGGTTAGCCGGAGGCGCCCGGGGGCCCTGCGCCGGTCAGGGCTCGTCGACGACCGCGAAGGCCCGCACCGGGAAGGTCCCGAAGCCCCGCACCTTCGGCGGCACGGCGGTGAAGCGCGCCCCTGTCGCCGGCAGCCCGCCGAGGCCGGTGAGGTGCTCGACGACGTGCACTCCCGCGGCGAGGAGGGCCGAGTGCGCGGGCCGCGATCCGCCCGACTCCGTGTCGTCGATGTTCACCGAGTCGATGCCGACCAGCACCGCGCCGGCGGCGACGAGCGCCTCCGCCGCCTCGCCGCTGAGGAAGGGGGCGCCCCTGCCGTACCCGGGCGTGGCGAAGTGCGCGTCCCAGCCGGTGCGGAGGAGGACGGCGGCGCCGCGGACGTCGAGTCCCGCGACCGCGTCCGCACTGATGCCCCGTCCGGTGGCTCCGGTCGCGTCGACCACGACGGCAGGCAGATCGACCAGCGTCTCGAGGCGGAGAGCGGCGAGATCGGCTCCGCCCTCGTAGCGGTGGAACGGGCTGTCGAGGTAGGTGCCCGTGTTCCCGATCATCTCGATGACGTCCATCGCGAACTCGGTGCCGGGCGCGTAGGAGGCGCGGGACGCCTCACGCGTGAGGTGCGGCCGGATGCGCGGAGCGGGCAGGCCCGGGTAGGTCACCAGCCCGTCCGCGACGGTGTGGCTGAGGTCGACGAAGCGGCGCGAGGAGGTCATGCGCCCGATCCTGGCAGGGGCCGGATCGGGCGCACCATCGAGATGCCGCCCCGCGGGGCGGCGTTCCCGCCTCTACTTCTTCGGCAGCGCCGCCGACAGGTCCGCGATCAGGTCGGACGAGTCCTCGAGGCCCACCGAGAGGCGCACCAGCGACTCCGAGACCTCCAGCGGCGTGCCCTTCACCGACGCGTGCGTCATCTCGCTCGGGTAGCCGATCAGCGACTCGACGCCGCCCAGTGACTCCGCGAGCTGGAACAGCTCGGTCGACTCGGCGAACTTCCGGGCCGCGCGCGGCGTCGCGAGCTCGAGCGAGAGCATCCCGCCGAACCGCGACATCTGGCGCTTCGCCAGCTCGTGGCCGGGGTGCGAGGGCAGGCCCGGGTAGTGCACGGCCGTCACCGCCGGGTGCTCGACGAGGAACTCGGCGACCGCCTGCGCGTTGACGGAGTGGCGCTCCATCCGCACCCCGAGGGTCTTGATGCCGCGGACCGTGAGCCACGCGTCCATCGGGCCCGAGATCGCTCCGACCGCGAACTGCAGGAACGCGATCTTCTCGGCCAGCGGCCCCGAGCGCAGGGCGAGCGCGCCGCCGACGACGTCCGAGTGGCCGCCGAGGTACTTCGTGGTCGAGTGCACGACCACGTCGGCACCGAGTGCCAGCGGCTGCTGCAGCGCGGACGAGGCGAAGGTGTTGTCGACGACGACGATCAGGTCGTGCGCGTGGGCCAGGTCGGCGAGCTCGGCGATGTCGCTGATGGTCATCAGCGGGTTCGACGGGGTCTCGACCCAGAGCATCTTCGTCTCGCCGGGGACGATCGCCCGCTGCACCTCGCGGAGGTTCGACATGTCGACGGCCGTGTTGCGCACGCCCCAGGCGCTGTGCACCCGGTCGATCAGGCGGTGGCTGCCGCCGTACGCGTCGTTGCCCAGGACGACGTGGTCGCCGGGCGCGAGGGCGGCGCGCAGCAGGGTGTCCTCGGCGGCGAGGCCGGAGGAGAAGGAGTAGGCGACGTCCGCGCCCTCGAGCGAGGCGATGAGCTCCTGGAGCGAGTCGCGCGTCGGGTTCGCCGAGCGGGCGTACTCGTAGCCGCCCCGGAGACCGCCGATGCCGTCCTGGACGAACGTGGAGGTCATGTAGACGGGCGGCACGACCGCCCCGGTGGTCGGATCGAACTCCTGGCCGGCGTGGATGGCGCGGGTGTCGAAGTGCTGCTTCTTGGGCATGGTGCGGGCTCCCTGGGTCGGAGGTGCGGAGGCGGCGGCCGTCAGGCCGTGGCGTAGGTGAGGAGGTCCTGTCGGGTGATCACCGCGACGGGCTTGCCCTCGTCGGTGACGAGGAGGGCGCTGTGCTCGGTGAGCGCGGCGCGGGCGGCGGTGATGCTCTCGCCGAGCCCGATCAGCGCGAGCGCATCGCCCACGCAGTCGCCGAGCGGGTCGTTCATCGAGGCGGATCCGGCGAAGACGCGGTCGAGCAGCTCGCGCTCGTCGACGGCTCCGACGACCTCGCCCATCACGACCGGCGGCTCGGCGGTCAGCACCGGGAGCTGCGAGACGCCGTACTCGGTCATGATGCCGATCGCGTCGCGGATCGTGTCGGTCGGGTGCGCGTGCACGAGCGCCGGGAGGTCGGCCTGCCCGCTCGCCGCCCTCGCGCGGAGCACGTCGCGGACGGTGCCCTCGTCGCGCATCTCGAGGAAGCCGTAGGAGCGCATCCAGCGGTCGTTGAAGATCTTGCCGAGGTAGCCGCGCCCGCCGTCCGGCAGGAGCACGACGACCACGTCGTCCGGCCCGAGACCGGCGGCTGCCTTGAGCGCGACGGAGACGGCGAGCCCGCTCGATCCGCCGACGAGCAGCCCCTCCTCGCGGGCGAGGCGGCGGGTCATCGCGAACGACTCGGCGTCGCTGGAGGCGATGATCCGGTCGACCACGCTCGGGTCGTACGCGCTCGGCCAGAAGTCCTCGCCGACGCCCTCGGTCAGGTACGGGCGACCGCCGCCGCCCGAGTAGACGGAACCCTCGGGGTCGGCGCCGACGATCTGCACGCGGCCCTCCGACACCTCCTTGAGGTAGCGGCCGGCGCCGCTGATGGTGCCGCCCGTGCCGACTCCCGCGACGAAGTGGGTGAGCCGGCCGGCGGTGTCGCGCCAGATCTCGGGGCCCGTGGTCTCGTAGTGGCTGAGCGGTCCGTTGAGGTTCGCGTACTGGTTGGGCTTGAAGGCGCCGGGGATCTCGCGGGCGAGGCGGTCCGAGACGGAGTAGTAGGAGGCGGGGTCCTCCGGAGCGACGGCCGTCGGCGTCACGACGATCTCGGCCCCGTAGGCGGTGAGGACGTTGCGCTTGTCCTCCCCCACCTTGTCCGGCAGCACGAACACGCAGCGGTAGCCGCGCTGCTGCGCGACGAGGGCGAGGCCGATGCCGGTGTTGCCGCTGGTCGGCTCCACGATGGTGCCGCCGGGCTTCAGCAGCCCGTCGCGCTCGGCGGCGTCGATGATGCGGGTCGCGATGCGGTCCTTCGACGAGCCGCCGGGGTTCAGGTACTCGACCTTGACCAGCACGGTCGCCTGCACGCCCGCCGCGACCGGACCCAGCTTCACCAGCGGGGTGTCGCCGATGAGGTCGAGCACCGAATCGGCGTAGGCCATCCCGGTCTCCGGGCGTGCGGGAAGGGCGCGATCCAGGCTCATCCCGCCAGCGTAGCAACCGGCTGCGGGCGTGTGACGGGGGTGGGCGGAGGCACAAGGAGCGGTCTCGGGAGGGGAGTGCCGCCGGTCGCGCCGGTGCCCTATCGTGGGGGTCCGCGAGCGCCGCGGTCGACCCGGAACGGACCCCGAATGACCTCACCGATCGCCGCACCGCCGCGGCGTCCGGCCGACATCCACCTCCTCCGCCTGCTCGGCCCGGCGCTGGTCGCCGGAGTCGCCTACCTCGACCCGGGCAACGTCGCCAGCAACATGACGGCCGGCGCCCGGTTCGGCTACCTCCTGGTCTGGGTGGTGGTGCTCGGCAACCTGATGGCCTGGCTCATCCAGTACCTCTCGGCGAAGCTCGGCCTGATGACCGGCCGCAGCCTCCCCGAGCTGCTCGGCGACCGCCTGCGCGGCCGCTGGGGCCGCCGGGCCTACTGGCTGCAGGCCGAGACGGTCGCGATGGCGACCGACCTGGCCGAGGTGATCGGCGGCGCGATCGCGCTGAACCTGCTCTTCGGACTGCCGCTGCTGGCCGGCGGCGTGGTCACCGGCGCGGTCTCGCTGGTGCTGCTGCTCGTGCAGACGCGGGGCGGGGCGCAGCCGTTCGAGCGGGTGATCACGGCGCTGATGGTGCTGATCGCCGTCGGCTTCACGGTCGGCGTGGTCGTCGATCCGCCGGACGCGGGCGCGACCGTCGCCGGTCTCGTGCCGCGCTTCGAGGGCTCGGAGTCGGTGCTGCTCGCCGCCTCGATCCTCGGCGCGACCGTCATGCCCCACGCGATCTACGCCCACTCCGCGCTCGCCCGCGACCGCTTCGGCCACGTCGAGGGCGTCGGCGCGCGCCGGAGGATCCTGGTCGCCACCCGGATCGACGTGACGATCGCGCTCGCCATCGCCGGCACCGTGAACCTCGCGATCCTGCTCCTCGCCGCGCACTCCCTCGCGGGAGTCGCCGGGACCGACAGCCTCGAGGGCGCCCACGCGGCCATCGGGGCGGCGCTCGGACCGGTGGTCGCGACCCTGTTCGCCGTCGGCCTGCTCGCCTCCGGCCTCGCCTCGACCTCGGTCGGCGCGTACGCGGGGGCCGAGATCATGCACGGTCTGCTCCAGGTGCGGGTGCCGCTCGTCGCCCGTCGTCTGGTCACGCTGATCCCGGCGCTCCTGGTGCTCGCGATCGGCTTCGACCCGACGCGCGCGCTGGTGCTCAGCCAGGTGGTCCTGTCGTTCGGCATCCCCTTCGCGCTCGTGCCGCTCGTGATCCTGACCCGCGACCGCCGCCTGATGGGCGACCAGACGAACCGCTGGTTCACCACCCTCGCCGCCGCCCTGGCCGCCGTCTTCCTCATCGTCCTGAACGGCCTGCTGCTCTGGCTCACCTTCGCCCCCTGAGCGGAGCGGCGGCGCATCCTGCGGATCGAGCGGGCCCGTTGGGCATCCCGCTGATCGAGCGGCCCGCTCCTCGGGCGCATCGAGATCCCCCTGACCGCGCATTGATCCGATCCGAAGCCTCGCTCGTTATCCTCTGAGAGCGCCTCTCAGGCGCCTGCGCCCGCCCCAGGCGCCTTCCGCCCTCAGAACGAGAGACGCCGCCGTGCCCAAAGACACGATGTCCGCCAAGAACCGCGCCCGACAGGAGAAGCTCGAGGCCTACAAGCGCGAGCAGGACCGCCGCAAGCGCGGCTCCCGCATCTGGATCTGGTCGCTGTCGGCCCTGGCCGTCCTCGCGGTCGGCGGGATCGTCGCGGTCACCGTCTTCGGGAACCAGCAGATCGTCGAGGCGCGCGAGATCGACGGCCTGCAGACCTTCGACAACGACGCCACCCACGTCGCCGGCGCCGTCGACTACCCGCAGACCCCGCCGGCGGGCGGCCCGCACAACGCCGTGTGGATGAACTGCGGCGTCTACGACGAGCCCGTCCCGAACGAGAACGCGGTGCACGACCTCGAGCACGGCGCCGTCTGGGCCACGTACGACCCCGAGCTCCCGCAGAGCGAGGTCGACGCGCTGATCGCCGCGATGCCCGACACCTACTCCGTCGTCTCGCCCTACGAGGGCCTCGAGTCGCCCATCGTGCTGAGCGCCTGGGACGCCCAGGTCGCGATCGACTCGCCTGAGGACCCCCGCATCGACGCCTTCGTCGAGCGCTTCTGGCAGTCCTCGAGCGCTCCGGAGCCCGGCGCCCCCTGCACCGGAGGGATCGATGCGCCCGGCAAGCAGTAGGGGCCGGATCCTCGTCGCCGCGGTCGCCGTGGTCGCGCTCCTCCTCGGAGCGGCCGGCGGCTACCTCTTCGGCGCGCTCGCCCCGTTCGCCTCCGCGGCGACGCCCTCGAGCGCCAGCGCCGAAGCGGGCTTCGCGCGCGACATGCAGGTGCACCACCTGCAGGGCGCCGAGCTGGCGATGATCGCCCGCGAGCGCAGCGCCGACGACGAGGTCCTCACCGTCTCGAAGGACATCCTGCTCACCCAGCAGCAGCAGGCCGGGCAGCTCTTCGGCTGGCTGAACTCGTGGGGCCTGCCGCAGGCTGCTCCGGAGCCCTCGATGACCTGGATGGGCCGGCCGACCCTGGCCGGAGCCGCCGACGAGCACTCGTCGATGGGGATGGGGACCGAGGACGGCGTCGTGCCGGCGAGCATGCCCGGTCTCGCGACACCGGACCAGATCACCGCCCTCAGCAGCGCGTCGGGCCGCGACTTCGACCGGATGTTCCTCGAGCTGATGATCGCCCACCACCGCGGCGCGATCGATATGGCCGAGGCGCTGCTCGCCCGGAGCCGCGTGACGGTCGCCACCGACTTCGCCTCCTCCGTCGTGAAGGCCCAGGAGGCCGAGATCTCGCTGATGGAGCAGATGCTCGAGGACCGGCCGGCGGAGTGACCGCCTCCGGCGCGCACGACATCGGCTGAGACTGGTGCGCCTCCCCCACCGGGAGGGGCACGTGCTCTCCGCCGACGTCGTGCACGGGGCCCGGCGACTCAGACGGCGTCGGCTGCGAGTAGCCCCGCGGAGTCCGGCCGCCGATCCGCGGCTCAGCCCTGGAGGGCCGACTCCGTCTGCTGCGCGTAGAGCGAGGCGTAGAGGCCGCCGAGGCCGAGCAGCTCGCGGTGGGTGCCCGATTCGACGATCCGGCCGCCCTCGACGACGTGGATGACGTCGGCCGACACGATGGTCGAGAGCCGGTGAGCGATCGCGATGGTGGTGCGACCGCGGGCGGCGTCGTCGAGCGCGGTCTGGACGATCCGCTCCGAGACGGTGTCGAGGGCGCTGGTCGCCTCGTCGAGGATGAGGACCGCCGGGTCCTTCAACAGGACGCGCGCGATCGCGAGCCGCTGCTTCTCGCCTCCGGAGAGCCGGTAGCCGCGCTCGCCGACCAGCGTGTCGTAGCCGTCGGGGAACGACGTGATCGTCGCGTGGATGTTCGCGGCGCGGGCGGCCGCCTCCAGCTCCTCCTGCGTCGCGTCCGGGCGGGCGTAGCGGAGGTTGTCGCCGATCGTCGCGTGGAAGAGGTAGGTCTCCTGGCTGACGATGCCGATGTGCGAGACGAGCGACTCCTGCCGCAGCTCGCGCACGTCGGTACCGGCGAAGCGCACCGCTCCCCCGGCCACGTCGTAGAGGCGCGGGACGAGGTACGAGATGGTGGTCTTGCCCGCGCCGGAGGGACCGACGAAGGCGACGAACTGGCCCGGCTCGATCGCGACCGAGACGTGGTCGAGCGTCGGGCGCGCGTCCTCCGCCTGGTCGGGGTAGCGGAACACGACGTCGTCGAGCTCGACCCGGCCGAGCTCGCCCGAGACCTCGCGTGCATCTGCCCTGTCCGTGATCGCCGGACGCAGGTCCAGGTACTCGAAGATGCGGGCGAACAGCGCTCCGGCCGTCTGCAGGTCGAGCGCGACGCGCATCAGGCCCAGGAGCGGCCACATCAGGCGCGCCTGCACGGTGGTGAAGGCCACGACGGTTCCGGCGGTGACGGTGGTGCCGCCGAGGATCAGCCAGGCGGCCACAAGGTACACGATCACGGGGATGACCGAGAGGAAGATCTGCACCATCGCGAAGAACCACTGGCCGGACATCTGCTGCCGCACCTGGAGCTCGATCTGCCGGCCGTTCTCGTCGGCGTAGCGCGTCACCTCCGACTCCTGGCGGCCGAAGCTCTTGGCCAGGAGGATGCCCGATACGCTCAGGGTCTCCTGGGTGATCGCGGTCATCTCGGACAGCGACTCCTGCGTCTTCGTCGCGATGCGCGCCCTCACCTGGCCGACGCGGCGCTGGGCCACGACGAGCACCGGAGTGAGGACGAGGGCGACGATCGTCATCTGCCACGAGAGCAGGAGCATCGCGACGACGGCCGCGATCACGGTGACGGTGTTGCCGAGGACGCTCGAGACGGTGTTCGTGAGCACGTTGGCCACGCCGCCCACGTCGTTGGCGAGGCGCGACTGGATGACGCCGGTGCGGGTGCGGGTGAAGAAGCCGAGCTCCATCGCCTGCAGGTGGCGGAAGAGGCGGATGCGCAGCTCCCCCATGACCGTGTTGCCGACGGTCGCGGTGAGGTAGGTCTGCCAGACGCCGAGGATCGCCGAGAACGCCCAGACCAGCACCATGACGCCGACCAGCTCGAGCAGCACCGGGAGGTTCGGGCGTCCGCCTGGCGGGAAGAGCCCACGGTCGAAGGCCAGCTGAGTGAGGAGCGGGGGCACCACCGTGAGGGCGGCGCCGACGAGCACGAGGATCACGGTGAGCGTGAGCTTGGGGCGGTGGTCGCGGAAGAGTCCCGCGATGCGCCGGAGCAGGTCGTCGACCTTCGGAGCCGCCGCGTTGATCTCCCGCTGGCTGTCCGGATCGCTGCTCGAGATCCTCCCGCCGCGCGCCCCTCCGCGCATCCCGCCGCCTGCCGCGACGTCACCCATCCTGCTCACGGCTCGACCCTAGCCCCGCCCGTCCCCGGACC